>NZ_JBSHAY010000015.1:0-216740 GCF_053611725.1 Streptomyces sp. NPDC054783
GACACGGCAGGTCCGGCATCCGTCTTCCCCGCACCCTTCTCCGGGAAGACCACGTCGGAACACGAGTAGTAGGTGTCCGACGTGCTGCTGTTCTGCCATACCGTGTAGAGGATCTGACGCCCCGTCCGGTCTCGCGGCAGCCTGGCGGCGATGTGGTACGCCCCGTCGCGTAGTGGCGGATCGGTGACCTGCGCGAAGGGCCGCTCCGGCAAATCCGACCAGGCGAGCGGTTTCGTCGGGTCGTAGCCGGGCCTGGTCAGATACAGCCGGAACGTGCCCGTGTGCGCGATCGTCGAGGCGTACGTCATTGTCAGTGCGGCCCCGGGCGTCAGCCGGGTCGCCGGCCAGTCACGCCGCGCCAGGTCCAGGCCCCGGTACGCCGGAAGGTTCCCGCTGCACAGTCTGCCGTCCGGAATCACCTGCCGGTCACGGCCGTTCACCCCTGCCACGCGCAGGTTGTCCCACGCGGTGAAGGGGGCGCCGTTCGCCGCGACAGCCGCCCGGCAGGCCGCCGAGCGGCCGGCGTCGCCACCCTCGGGGGAGCAGGCGTAGACCCGGCTGACCGGATCAGTGGGGGCCCCGTGCGCCCGGGCAGGCCCCGCCGCCCACGACAGGAGCAGGAGCGGGGCCGCGGCGGCGGCCGCCATGACGCTCGGGCGGGCGGTCATCCGGGTCATCCGGGATCTCTCCTCGGCGGGCGTGGGAACGGGGTCTGCGCGGTCCAGTACGGCGGCGGCGTTGAGGGTGTTCAGCCCGACCGGCGTATCGGTGCTCGGGGGGCGCAAAAGCACCGACTGGTTCGGACGTTTCGCGCCTGATTCGAGGCCCCGTTGAGGAGCCGCCGGTCATGCTCGTATCGTGGCGATCACGGGTCCGGCACCCACCGCCCCGCGGCTGCCGATCGTGGCCGGGCAAGGAAGGGGGAAACCGTTCTGGTCTCGTGGTTCCCGAAGCCCCGAGGGCCCGTTCGACGCCGGATCCGCCGTGACACGTGTCGGGGTGCCCGCCGCCCGGGTCCCGGACTGCCGCTGCCACTCGGTGAGTTATCGTGTGCAGGGGGTTAAGAACAAACCGCATGTCCCGTTCGTACGTCGCGAGGAGGGGTCCCAGGATGGCGAGGCAGTTACGCGCCGAACAGACCCGGGCAACGATCATCACGGCCGCCGCCGATCTGTTCGACCGGCAAGGCTACGAGTCCACGAGTCTGAGTGACATCGTCGCACACGCAAAGGTCACCAAGGGTGCGCTGTACTTCCACTTCGCCGCGAAAGAGGATCTCGCCCAGGCCATCCTCGAACTCAACGCCAAGGCCGCCAGAGCGCTCGTCGCCGAGATCGACAGCCGCGGCTGCTCCTCGCTGGAGGCCCTGATGCGGACCACGTTCGGGGTCGCCAGACTCGCCGTGGAGGACCCGGTGCCGCGCGCCGCGCTCCGCCTCGCCACCGCCGACGTCGCCGTACGGCCGCCCCTCAGACACCCGTTCAACGAATGGCTGGAGTTCGCCACCCGGAAGTTCGCAGGAGCCGTCAGGGAGTCCGACGTGCACAGCGATCTCGACGTCGGAATCGTCGCGCACTCCCTGGTCTCCTTCTTCGTCGGCACCCGGGTCGCCGGCCGCTCGCTCGAACCGACGGGACGGCTTCCGCGCCGGGTCGCCGAGATGTGGCACCTCCTGGTCCGGAGCCTGGTCCCGGTGCACCGCCGTCCGCGCTACGCCACGCTCGCCACGCAGCTGGAGCGGGAGATCAGAACCGCTTGAGGCCCGCGATACGGTGACGGACATGCCCTCCACCCCCTTCGCACCCGTGATCCTCGGCAACGAACCCGGCTCGTTCCCGCACAGCGTGCTGGCCGAGCGGCACCCCGCGATCATCGGCAGGGTACGGGACGCCTTCCCCTACGGCCCCGGGCAGCACCGGGCGCTGGACGAACTGCTGAAGAGCTGCACCGAGGGGACGGTCGAGCCGCTGCCCGCCGATGCCCCGGACCGGGAGCGGTGGCAGGAGTGGGGCCTGGCCGACTGCGCCGGGCGCTCCTGGTACGACGTGCCGTGGCTGTGGTCCGAGAGCTACTTCTACCGCCGGCTGCTGGCCGCCGTCGGCTGGTTCGGCCCCGGCGCCTGGCAGGGCATCGACCCGTTCCGGCCGTTCAAACGCGCCGAACTCGACGCACCGGAGACGGACGAGGAACTGGCCGCGCTGGACGCCCTGCCCGGCCTGCCGCAGGAGGAGCGGGCGCGTGCCCTGCTGCACGGCTCGCTGTGGGGCAACCGCGCCGACCTCGGCTTCCGGCTCTCCGCCGAGGGCGCCGAGACCCGGGAACCGGCACCCGCGCTGGTCGCCGACGACAGCGCGTCCCTGTGGTCGCTGCTGCCGCCCGGCAACGCGGCCACACTCGTCCTGGTCGCGGACAACGCCGGCCGCGAACTCGTCCCGGACCTGCTGCTGATCGCCCATCTCCTCGCCGAGGGCAGGGCCGCACGGGCGGTGGTGCACGTCAAGCCGTACCCGTACTACGTCTCCGACGCCACCACCGCCGACGTCGTCGACGCGCTGCACCGGCTGCGCGCCGCCTCCGGCGCGGCCAACGAGTACGCGCGCGTGCTCTGGTCGGCGATGGCCGACGGCCGCCTCACCGTGCGCGCCCATCCCTTCTCCTGCGCCCCGCTGCCGTATGCGCAGATGCCGGACGACCTGCGTGCGGAGTTCGCCGCGGCCACGCTGACCGTCTTCAAGGGCGACCTCAACTACCGCCGTCTGGTGGGCGACCGGCTCTGGCCGCCGACCACGCCCTTCCAGGAGACGACCGCCTACTTCCCCGGCCCGGTCGCCGCGCTGCGCACCCTGAAATCGGACGTGATCACCGGCCTGTCCGCGGCGACCGAGGCCGCACTGGTGGCGGCCGAGGGCGACCGCTGGCGCACCAGCGGCACCCACGCCCTGATCCAGGTCTCCGGGACCGACGTCAAGTGACCCGCAGCCGCAGTGACTTGACGCCGTTGATGAAGTTCGACACCAGACGCCCGGCCGGTGCGGCGAGCCGCGGCTCGGGAAGCACCCGCAGCGCCTCCTCGTAGAGCAGCCGCAGTTGCAGCCGTGCGAAGTGGGCGCCCAGGCACACGTGCGGGCCGTCGCCGAAGGACACGTGCGGGTTGGGGGAGCGGGCGAGGTCGAGCCGGTCCGGATCGGTGAAGACCCGCTCGTCCCGGTTGGCCGAGGCGTGGAAGACCACGACCTTGTCACCGGCCCGGATCCGCTGCCCCGCCAGCTCGGTGTCCCGCGCGGCGGTCCGCCGGAAGGTCAGCACCGGCGGATGCCAGCGCAGCAACTCATCGACGGCAGTGGCAGGTTCCACCTTTCCGGCGCGCAACGACTCGTAGGCCTCCGGATGTTCCGCCAGGGCCAGCAGTCCGCCGGGGGCCGCACTGCGCACGGTGTCGTTGCCCGCGACGGTGAGCAGGAAGAAGAACATCTCCAGCTCGCCGTCCGCGAGTTCGGTGTCACCTGCGAGGGCCGTCATGACGTCGTCCGCCGGATGGTCCCGCTTGTGGACGGCCAGCTGCCGCGCATAGGCGAACATGTCCTTCAGCATCGCCGGGGACCGCGGATTGACCGGCTTGCCCGTCGCGTCCAGCACCGGGGGACCGGCCTCGTCCGGGTCCTGGTAGCCGATGACCCGCTGCGTCCAGTGCAGCAGCAGCCGCCGGTCGCTCTCCGGCACGCCCAGCAGGTCCGCCAGGTTGAGCAGGGCGTACTCGTCGGTGACGGCGGCCACCAGATCGACCGTCCCGTCCCCTTCCCGCGCCTGCTGAAGCGCCCCGGCCAGCAGGGTGCGCGCACGCACCCGGGCGACGTCCGCGAACCGGTCGATACGGCCCGGTGTGAACGCCCGGCTCACCAGCCGCCGCAACCGCCCGTGATCCGGTGGATCCTGATTGAGCATCATGCGGCGGATGAACGGCAGGTCGGCCGGATCCGGGTCGCGGATCTGGGTCGCGCCGAGATGAGAGGAGTACGTCGTGGCGTCCTTCAGCACCCGGACGACGTCCGCGTGCCGGGTCACCGCCCAGAACCCCGGCCCGGCCGGCCAGCCCAGCACCTCCGGCTCCTCCTGCCAGGCGACCGGGTGCCGGTCGCGCAGCAGGCGGTAGTCGTCGTACGGCACACCGACGGCGTACCGGCGCGGGTCGAACACGTCGGGCACCGGCCGGCTCTCGCGCACGCTCACGCCGGCTCGCTCTCGTCGGCAGAGGCCACGGCGACCGCAGGATCTTCGGCGTCCGCGCGCAGGAAGTCCTCGACCGCGCGGATCAGGTCCAGCGGGGCCTCGTCCATGGCGTAGTGCCCGGCGAACGGCAGCGCCACGAGTTCGGCACGCGGATACCAGGACATCCAGGTCTGCCGCATGACCTCGGGCGACAGGGCCGGGTCCAGCTCCCCGGCCACGGCCAGGGCGGGCACCTCGCTGCCCTCGACGTCGGCGTGGAAGTCCTCGCCCGCCCACGAGTCCAGCCAGGCCCGGAACGCCCTCGCGTCGCTGCGCTCCAGCGACCGGGCGACCATCCGCTCCAGCCAGGCGGCGGGACGCCGGCCCCCGGTGGTGAAGTCGATGATCGCCCGCCGGTTCTCCGGCCTGTGCGCGGCGTCCGTGAACAGCGCGGACTGCGCACCGGCCAGCGGCACCCCCGAGGCCGGCACCGGGGAGACACCGACCATCCGGCGCAGCCGGTCCGGTACGGCGGCCGCGAGCCGCTGAGCCACCGCGCCGCCCATCGAGTGCCCGATGACCGAGAACCGCTCCCAGCGCAGCCGGTCGGCCAGCTCCACCAGGTCCCCGGCCGCCTCGGCCGTCGTGTACGCGCCCGCCGTGTCCCGGGCCTCGCCGTAGCCGCGCAGGTCGACCAGCGCGTAACTGAACGAGGTGCGGTCGAGATCCGGCAGGACGGCGGCGTAGGCGGACCGGTCGGCGAACCAGCCGTGCACGGCGAACACCTTGTGGGCGCCGTCGCCGTGCACCTCATGGGGCAGCACAAAGGAGGTCATGCGCCTACCGTGGCCTGCCCGTAGGGGCACGGCAAGGGAGCGGACGCGGCATACCGGCGGCTCTCGCACCGTTGCCCGGGGCGCATCGGAGTGGCACCGCACCGGTCCCGGCCCCGGTCGGAGCACGAGACCGACGACGCCGTCGAGACCGCCCGCACGGCCGAGGAACCGGGCTTCGACCACGTCATCGGCAGCGGCCACCCGCCGGCCGGAGACGTAAGTGACCCCGGATCCACTGGTCCTGCCGGCAGTGGTGGCGGGCGCGACCCGGCGGACCCGCCTGGGGCACCAACGTCCTGGTGCTGCCGCCGCAGACCCGGTCGTCCTCGCCCACCGGACCGCCAGCCTCGACCCACGGCCGCGTCGCCCTCGGGGCCGGCACCGGCTGGAACCGCGCGGGGTTCGCGGCCGTCGGCGTCCCCTTCACCGGACGGGGCCCGGGCGCGGTTCGGTTGACCGCCGGGGCGTTTCCGCCGCCCCGGGGTTCTCCGGGCCGCCGGTGAGCTGCCGGGGCGGCCGCTGGGCGGTGCGGGGTCGGGTGCGGAGCATGTGCGGGAGGAACCGGGGCGCCTGGCGGAGGCCGGGCTGTCGTCCCTCGCTTTGGGGCTGCCCGTCGCCGCGCCCGCGCTGCCGGACGCCGTGGACCGGTCCGCGGCGGAACTCCTGACCCGTCTGCCGTGAGCGCTGATCGTCCACGGCGGGACGGCGTAGGTTCCCCGCTCCGGGGGCAGTTCACGCGATGGTGTGATCATGTTCCGCGCGGTGGATGGCCGTCCGGGGCCGCGGGTAGGGCCCCGGCCATGACGCAGCCGTTCGAACTCCCGCACTTCTACATGCCGTATCCCGCGCGGCTCAACCCGCACCTCGACGAGGCCCGTGCCCACTCGACCGAGTGGGCACGCGAGATGGGCATGCTGGAAGGGTCCGGGATCTGGGAGCAGGCCGATCTGGAGGCGCACGACTACGGACTCCTGTGCGCCTACACCCACCCCGACTGTGACGGAACCGCTCTCTCCCTCATCACCGACTGGTACGTGTGGGTGTTCTTCTTCGACGACCACTTCCTCGACATGTACAAGCGCACCCCGGACCGCGCCGCCGGAAAGGCCCATCTGGACCGCCTGCCCCTGTTCATGCCGCTCGACCTGGCAACCCCCGTGCCGGAGCCGGAGAACCCCGTCGAGGCGGGACTCAAGGACCTGTGGGCGCGCACGGTGCCGTCGATGTCCGTGGACTGGCGCCGCCGCTTCTCCGTGGCCACCGAGCACCTGCTGAACGAGTCGATGTGGGAGCTGTCGAACATCAACGAGGGGCGGATCGCCAACCCCGTCGAGTACATCGAGATGCGCCGCAAGGTGGGCGGCGCCCCCTGGTCGGCCGGGCTCGTGGAGTACGCGACGGCCGAGGTGCCCGCCGCCGTCGCCGGCACCCGCCCGCTGCGCGTGCTGATGGAGACCTTCGCCGACGCCGTCCACCTGCGCAACGACCTGTTCTCCTACCAGCGCGAGGTCGAGGACGAGGGCGAGAACAGCAACGGCGTGCTCGTCCTGGAGACCTTCTTCGGCTGCACGACCCAGGAGGCCGCCGAGACCGTCAACGACATCCTCACCTCGCGCCTGCACCAGTTCGAGCACACGGCCCTCACCGAAGTCCCCGGCGTCGCCCTGGAGAAGGGGCTCACCCCGGCCGAGGCCGCCGCGATCGCCGCGTATGCCAAGGGACTTCAGGACTGGCAGTCCGGCGGCCACGAGTGGCACCTGCGCTCCAGCCGTTACATGAACAAGGGAGCCCGGCCGAGCGCGCCCTGGCAGCTGCAGAGCGGCCCCGGCATCTCGGCCGCCGACATCGGCGCGCTCCTCGCCTCGGCCGCGCAGGAACGCCTGCGCGCCTACACCCACGTGCCCTTCCAGAAGGTCGGCCCGTCCATCCTGCCCGAGTTCCGCATGCCGTACCGGCTCGAACTGAGCCCGCACCTCGACGACGCCCGGCTGCGCCTCGTCGCCTGGTCGCACCGCATGGGCATCCTGGAGGAGGGAGTCTGGGACGAGGACAGACTCGCCGCCTCCGACCTCGCGCTGTGCTCCGCGGGCATGGACCCGGACGCCAGCCCCGAGGCGCTCGACCTCAGCGCCCAGTGGCTCGTCTGGGGGACGTACGGCGACGACTACTACCCGCTGGTCCACGGCCGCCGCCGGGACCTCGCCGCCGCCCGCCTGACCACGGCCCGGCTGTCGCAGTGCATGCCCGTGGAGGGAGAGCCGGCCCTCGTTCCGGCCAACGCGATGGAACGGGGGCTGGTCGACCTGTGGGCGCGGACGACCGCCGGCATGACCGCCGACCAGCGGCGCACCCTGAAGGCCGCCGTGGACACGATGACCGAGAGCTGGGTGTGGGAGCTGTCCAACCAGCTCCAGAACCGCGTCCCCGACCCGGTCGACTACCTGGAGATGCGGCGCGCCACCTTCGGCTCCGACCTCACCCTGAGCCTGTGCCGGATGGGCCACGGCCCCGCCGTCCCGCCGGAGGTCTACCGCAGCGGTCCGGTGCGCTCCCTGGAGAACGCCGCCATCGACTACGCCTGTCTGCTCAACGACATCTTCTCGTACCAGAAGGAGATCGAGTACGAGGGCGAGCTCCACAACGCCGTTCTCGTCGTACAGAACTTCTTCGGCGTGGACTATCCGGCCGCGCTGGGAGTCGTCCACGACCTGACGACCCAGCGCATGCAGCAGTTCGAGCACGTCGTGGAGCATGAACTGCCCGTGCTCCGCGACGACTTCGCACTGTCGGAGGCGGGCCGGGCCGCCCTGGACGGCTATGTCCTCGACCTGCAGAACTGGATGGCAGGGATCCTGAACTGGCACCGCCGCGTCGACCGGTACAAGGCCGAGTGGCTGGGCCGCCGTGCACACGGCTTCCTGCCCGACCGGGCCCCGGCGCTGTCCGTCCAGCTCGTCAGCTGACCTCGACGAGCCGCTTCGCCACCTCTGCCGCGGCCCCGTCCAGCCCCGTGCCGGCCGCCCCGCGCAGTTCGCCGCGCATCGCTCGCCGCCCGCCAGGACCGCGCGGGCCTCCTGACGGAGGTCCGCGCCGCCGCAGCAACCGCAGGGCGTGTTCGGTCATGTCACAGAACGTAACAGCGGCCACTGACAACGCCGCCCCGCCCTCGGGCCCGGCCCGTGCACCGCCGTTTCCGAACCTTCGCGTGCGGAAGGGGACATTCAGGGAACTTCGGGGCGGTCTCGGGAGTCTTGCTGGGTAAAGGGAACGAACAGAACACACGGGGGTGTTCACTTTGACCGACATCATCGAGCGGACCGACCGCGCGGCCGGGCAGCAGGCGCAGAAGGAGTCCGACCGGTTACCGGCAACCGCCGAGCTGACGCCCTACACCGCGCCGTTGACCGTCCCGCCCGTCCTGCGCCCGGCCTCCGCGGATGTCCTGCACGAGACCGAGATCGCCCTGCGCCCGACCTGGGTGCGCCTCCACCCGCAACTGCCGCCGACCCTGATGTGGGGGTACGACGGCCATGTGCCGGGCCCGACCATCGAGGTGCGGCGCGGACAGCGCGTCCGCATCGCCTGGACCAACCGCATACCGAAGGACAGCGAGTTCCCGGTCACCTCCCTCGAGGTGCCCGCCCGCGCGCCCGGCACCCCGCCGCCCAGCACCGAGCCGGGCCGCGAGGGCGTCGAACCGGACAAGGACGTCGCCGCCCTGCCCGCCTGGACGGTGACCCATCTGCACGGCGCCCAGACCGGCGGCGGCAACGACGGCTGGGCGGACAACGCCGTCGGGTACGGCGACGCCCAGCTGTCGGAGTACCCCAACGACCACCAGGCGGTGCAGTGGTGGTACCACGACCACGCCATGAACATCACCCGGTGGAACCTGATGACGGGCCTGTACGGCACCTACCTCGTCCGTGACGACGAGGAGGACGCCCTTCGCCTGCCGTCCGGGAAGCGGGAGATACCGCTGCTCCTCGCCGACCGGAACCTCGACACAGACGAGGACGGCCGCCTCAACGGCCGGCTGCTGCACAAGACGGTGATCGTCCAGCAGAGCAACCCGGAGACCGGAAAGCCGGTCTCCCTCCCGTTCACCGGTCCGTACACCACGGTCAACGGCCGCATCTGGCCGTACGCCGAGGTGGATGCCGCCTGGTACCGCTTCCGGCTGGTCAACGCCTCGAACGCGCGCATCTTCGAGCTCGTGCTGATCGACGAGGACGGCAACCCGGTGCCGGGCGTCGTGCACCAGACCGGCAGCGACGGCGGGTTGCTGCCGCGCCCCGTGCCGGTCGACTTCGACGGCGACCTGCCCACGCTGACCGCCGCGCCGGCCGAGCGCTTCGACCTGCTGGTCGACTTCCGCGCCCTCGCGGGCCGTACCCTGCGGCTGGTGAACAAGGGCCGCAACCAGCCGGCGGGCGTGTCCGACCCGGCGGGCGACGTGCGCTACCCGCACGTTCTGGAGTTCCGGGTCCGCGAGACGTGCGAGGAGGACACCTTCGAACTGCCCGACGTGCTCTCCGGGTCCTTCCGCCGCCTGACCCACGACCTGCCGCACAACCACCGCCTGGTCCTGCTCACCCCGCCCGCCACCAAGGGCGCCGGCGGCCATCCGGAGATCTGGGAGCTGACCGAGGTCGAGGACCCGAGCGGCCTGCAGCTCCCTGCCGACGGCATCGTGCAGGTCGCCGGGCCCGACGGCACCACGAAGACCTACCGGCGCACGTCCCGGACGTTCAACGACGGCCTCGGCTTCACCATCGCCGAGGGCGGCTACGAGCAGTGGGGCTTCCTCAACCTCGCGCCCATCGTCCACCCCATGCACATCCATCTGGCCGACTTCCAGCTGCTCGGCCGGGACGCCTACGACGTCTCGGGCTTCGACCCGGCCGTCGGCGGCACCCGCACGCCGATCCGGTACGACGCCGGCCGGGTGATCCCGCTCGCACCCAACGAGCGGGGCAACAAGGACGTCTTCCGGGTGCCGGGCAGCCAGATGCTGCGGGTGATGGGCCGTTTCGACGGGGCGTACGGCCGGTTCATGTACCACTGCCATCTGCTGGAACACGAGGACATGGGCATGATGAGGCCCTTCGTCGTCATGCCGCCCGAGACCCTGAAGTTCGACCACGGCGCCACCCACGGCGGCCACGGAGGGGGCCACACGGGCTGACCCAGCGCGGCCCGGCCCGCAGGACCGACGACCGGGCGGGCGCGAGGCGGGCGAATGGGGTGCGGCCGGCTGCCGATGGGCGGGCGGTTCGTCGGCCCGGGCGGTGTGCAGGGTGGCTGTCTCGTGGCTGTGCGGTCCGGTGGTCCGAGGGATGGCTGTGCCGAGTCTCGGGCGGCTCCGCGGCTCCGAGGCTCAGCGGTCCGGGCGCCGTTCTCCCGATGCTCGCGGTCCGGCGCGCGGAGGCCCGGAGCCCTGCGGCCTGGTGCCCGCGGCTCGGCGGTCCGCGGGTCCGGCCGTCGCGAGGGCGCTCGGCCGGCCGACGCCGGGCGCGACCTGCGCACCCTCACCGCCCTCGCGGCCGCAGGACACGGCCTCGCCCTGCTGCCCCGCTCGGCCGCCACCGCCGTACCCCGCACGGTCGCCGTCCCGCTCACCGCGCCCCGGGTCGTCCACCGCACGGAACTCCTCCACGGCGGAAGTCCCGGGGGAGCGGCACGGGAGGTGGTCCGGAGGCTGGTGGGAACGGTGTGATCACCCGCCGCGACCGCCGGTGCCCCCGGGAGCCGGGCGCGTCCCTGCGCTCGCCCCTGGAGGTCATGGCTACCCTCCGCCACGCTCCGGCCAGTCTCACCCGTTCGTGTCTCGTCGCGGCCCGGCGCCCCGGGTAGAGCATCAGCCGGAGGCGAGCGAACCATGGAACACACTGCGTTGCGTCCCAAGCCGATGCCCGGTCAGGACCGGCGGGAGGGCGGCACCCCCGGTCCGCCCCACCGCCCGCACGCCGTGCCGCGGCGCGGACGGCGGCTGCGGACCCTGCTGTTCGCCCTGTGCACCGGCATCCTGCTGGTGCTGTCCGGCGTCGGCATGGGCACGGTCGGGGCCACGGTGATCGGCATGAGCCGGCTCGCCGAGCTGCAACGCCAGGCCCCGCCGGCCACACCCCCGGCCAGGGCCGCATCCACCGCCCCCGCCGCCACCCCGAGCCCCGCTCCTGACGCCGCGCCCGGGGCGACCCTGGGCATCGAGGCCGTCGACGCCGAGAAGGCGGGCGCACTGGTCGTGGGCGTGCACGTGCCCGGCCCGGGCTATGCGGCCGGCCTGGTCCGCGGGGACCTGCTGCTGCAGTTCGGCTCCGTCCGCGTCGACAGCACCGCCGACCTCGCCCGGGCCGTCGCCCGGGCCCGCCCGGGGAAACAGGTCATCCTCACCGTGCGTCACAGTGGCGGGGGCTACCAGCAGTTGACGGTCGTACCCGGCGTGGTGATCTGAGCCTGCCGGCGCGGGCCCCTGCCCCACGACTTCTCGGTCACCCCGGGAAACCCGCTGGTCACCGTCCGCCCCACGCGCCATGATGGCCCCATGCGGAGTCCCTTCCGAGCCGACCGCGCCCAGCGGGGAACACCGGCGATCGGCTCGCGTGACCCTGTCCGGCCGGGCAGGATGCTGCCCGAGACGCCGTCGCCCGCTTTCCCACCCGTGCCCGGAGGCCCGGATGACCGGTAGTACGCCCGCGCTCTTCACCGCCGCCGACTACAGGGCCCGCATGGAGCGTGCCGCGCGCTCCGCGGCCGACGCCGGCCTCGCGGGACTGCTCGTGGCCCCCGGACCGGACATGGTCTGGCTCACCGGCTACACGCCCACCGCCGTCACCGAGCGGCTCACCGTGCTGGTGCTCACGCCCGGTCAGGACCCCGTGCTCGTCGTACCGACCCTGGAGGCCCCGGACGCCGAGCACGCCGTCGGCTCCTCCAGCCTCACCCTGCGCGACTGGACCGACGGCAAGGACCCCTACGCCGTCACGGCCGCCCTCCTCGACGGCCACGGCCGGTTCGGCATCAGCGACAACACCTGGGCCATGCACCTGCTGGGCCTCCAGCGCGCCCTGCCGGACACCTCCTACGCCTCTCTCACCGACGCCCTCCCCATGCTGCGTGCCGCCAAGGACGCCGCGGAACTGGAACTCCTCGCCGCCGCCGGAGCGGCTGCCGATGCAACGTTCGAGGAGATCCGCAAAGTTCCCTTCGCCGGCCGCCGCGAGTCCGACGTCGGCCACGACCTCGCCGGCCTGCTGCGCCGCTTCGGCCACGAGCAGGTCGACTTCACCATCGTCGGCTCCGGCCCCAACGGCGCCAACCCGCACCACGAGGTCGGCGACCGCGTCATCCGGCGCGGCGACATGGTCGTCCTGGACTTCGGCGGTCTGAAGGACGGCTACGGCTCCGACACCACCCGTACGGTCCACGTGGGCGAGCCCACCGAGGAGGAGCGCCGGGTGTACGACATCGTCCGCGAGGCCCAGGAGGCGGGCTACCAGGCCGTACGGCCCGGGGCGGCCTGCCAGGAAGTCGACCGCGCCGCCCGCGCCGTGATCAGCGATGCCGGGTACGGCGAGTACTTCATCCACCGCACCGGACACGGCATCGGAGTCACCACGCACGAGCCGCCGTACATGATCGAGGGCGAGGAACAGCCCCTCGTGCCCGGCATGTGCTTCTCCGTCGAGCCCGGCATCTATCTGCCCGGCCGCTTCGGGGTGCGCATCGAGGACATCGTCACGGTGACCGGGGACGGCTGCCGCCGCCTCAACAACACCACACGTGACCTGGTCATAGTGGGCTGAGAGACCACACGGAGACCCAGGAGACACACTTTCCGACGACATCCCGGAACGGCGACGCGCGAACCCATGACCCAGGCACCGACACCTACCGCGGACACCGTCCGCCGACTGGTCCGTTCGCTGCTCAAGGAGGGCGGCGACGACACCGCGGGCCCCGATGTGCGGCCCGTGACGGAGGGCCTCGAGTACACGTGGTGGGTCGGCACCCGCCATGTCCTGCGCCTGGAGCCCGACCGCGAGGCCTCGGTACTGCGCCGCCGCGAACTGCGCCTGCGCGACCTGGTCCGGCCGCACGTGCCCGTGGCCGTCCCCACCAGCGTCGCGCACGGCGACTGGGCGCCCGGCCTCGCCTACACCCTGGACACCAAGGTGCCCGGCGGCACGGCCGACGAACACGAGGTCTCCGCCGTCGGTGAGGCCGACCTCGCCGGGCTGCTCACCGGGCTGCGCGCGGTGCCCGCACGGCAGGCCGAGGCACTCGGCGCACCGCGCACCGCCCCGCGTTCCCTGGAGGCGCTGCGCCGCATGGCCGTGCACGCGGCCGAACGGCTCGCCGCCGCCGACGAGTTCGACGCCGCCCGGCTGCACCAGCTGACCCCGCCCGGCGCGGCCCAGCTCGCCGCGCAGCCCGGCACCGCCGTCCTCACCCACCACGGCCTGACCGGCGAACACGTGGTGGTCAGCGCCGACGGCCGGGTGCGCGGCATCCTGGACTGGACCCGGGCCGCCCTGGGCGACCCCGCCGAGGACATCGCCGGCCTGGCCGTCGCCGTCGGCTCCCCGGCGGCCGTACGCGCCGCCACCCTCGCCGGCTACGGCGCCCGGCCCTGCCTGCGCGGTCTGTGGCTCGCCCGCTGCGACACGGTCATCCGGCTCGCCGCCCACCTGGAAGGCCGCGCGGGCGGTTCCCCGGTGCTGCTCCGGACCCAGCTGCGGCGCGCGTGGGAGCCGATCCTCCTGGAGCGGTTGTCGGACTTCAAGGAGGACGAGCCGGGGCCGTAGACAGCGGGGTGCGGGCGCGCACCGGCCGCCTGATGCGGGCGCCGGCCCTGCTGACCAGGGGCCTCCCGTGCCCGCAGCCGATGGTCCGGCGGGACGGCCGGGTGGCGTGCGGCCGTCGCTGCGGGCCGTCGGACCGCGGGTCGGCGCGGCCGCGCGCGGAGGCACCGTCCAGCGGCCGCGCAGGTGCCCCAGGGGCCGCGGCCCGGCACCCCGCGAGCCCGCCGCCGGCCCCGGCTCGGCACCGGCCCTCTCGCGGCCCCGGCCGGCCGGCTCGCTTCAGGGCTGGGCCAGCACCACGCACGACTCCCCGGGGACCTGGAGCAGGCCGTCTGCGCCAGGGGGCTCCATCTGCTCCCAGGCCGCCAGGACCACCGCGGGGCGGGTGCCCAGGGGGATGGACGCCGGAGCCTTGCCCAGGTTCACCGCCACGCACACGTCACCGCGCCGGAAGGCCAGCCAGCGGGCGTCCTCGTCGTACGCCACCTTGGTGTCGGCCAGGTCGGGGTCGGTGAGGTCCGGCTGTTCGTGCCGGAGAGCGATCAGCCGGCGGTACCAGGCGAGCACGCGCGCGTGGGGCTCGCGTTCCGGTTCCGACCAGTCCAGACAGGACCGCTCGCGGGTCGCCGGGTCCTGCGGGTCCGGTACGTCCTCCTCGGCCCAGCCGTGCGCCGCGAACTCCCGTCGCCGGCCCCGCCGTACCGCCTCGGCCAGCTCCGGATCGGTGTGGTCGGTGAAGAACTGCCAGGGCGTGCCCGCCGCCCACTCCTCGCCCATGAACAGCATCGGCGTGAACGGCGAGGTCAGCGTCAGTGTCGCCGCGCAGGCCAGCACACCGGGGGAGAGGCGGGCGGAGAGACGGTCGCCCTGGGCGCGGTTGCCGACCTGGTCGTGGGTCTGGCTGTAGCCCAGCAGCCGGTGCGCGGCCACCCGGGCGCGGTCCAGCGGCCGGCCGTGGTGCCGTCCCCGGAAACTGGAGTACGTGCCGTCGTGGAAGTAGCCACCGGTGAGCGTCTTGGCGAGCGCGGCGAACGGGGCGCGCGCGAAGTCCGCGTAGTAGCCCTGCGACTCCCCGGTCAGCGCGGTGTGCAGCGCGTGGTGGAAGTCGTCGTTCCACTGCGCGTGCAGCCCGAGGCCGTGCTGCGCGCGCGGGGTGATGACCCGCGGGTCGTTCAGGTCCGACTCGGCGATCAGGAACAGCGGCCGGCCCACTTCCTCGGCGAGAGCGTCCACGGCCGCCGACAGCTCCTCCAGGAAGTGGCACGCGCGCGTGTCGTACAGGGCGTGTACCGCGTCCAGCCGCAGCCCGTCGATCCGGTAGTCCCGCAGCCACGCCAGCGTGCTGCCGACGAGAAACGCGCGCACCTCGTCCGAGCCGGGGCCGTCCAGGTTCACCGCCGAGCCCCACGGCGTGTGGTGCGCGTCGGTGAAGTACGGCCCGAAGAGCGGCAGACAGTTCCCGGACGGGCCCAAGTGGTTGTGCACGACGTCCAGGACGACCCCCAGGCCGAGTTCGTGCGCCCGGTCCACGAACCGTTTCAGCGCCTCGGGGCCGCCGTACGGCTCGTGCACCGCCCACAGAGACACGCCCTCGTAGCCCCAGCCGTGCCGCCCCGGGAACGGGCACACCGGCATCAATTCCACGTGCGTGACGCCCAGTTCCACCAGATGCTCGAGCCGGGCCGCGGCCGCGTCCAGGGTGCCCTCGCGGGTGTACGTGCCCACGTGCAGCTCGTAGAGCACCGCACCCGGCAGCCCGCGCCCCGCCCACTGCGCACGCCACGCGTACCGCCCGTGGTCCACGACCGTGCTGAGCCCCTCCGGGCCGTCCGGCTGGCGGCGCGAGCGCGGGTCGGGCCGTACGGGCCCGTCGTCCAGCGCGAAGCCGTACCGGGTGCCGTCCCGGGCGTCCGCCTCCCCCGTCCACCAGCCCGCCCGCTCGGGATCGCGCGCCAACGCGCGCGTGCCGCCCTCGCAATGGAGGGTCACTCGGTCTGCCTGCGGTGCCCACACCTCGAACTGCACGGACGGTTCCCCTTCGTCTGTGATCTCTCGCCTGCTCACCGTGATGTCCCGCGCCCCCATCGTGCCCGCCGCAACGATCAATCCGCTTTCGAATTCGCCCTTTCCCGGTGGGTGTCGTGGAAGTACCCGCAGATCGGCGCCGATTCCCCGTTTTCTGGACACCCGGGGTTCACTGCCCGACAATCACCTGCGTGACGTCGTCCTTCGAGTTCTCCACGTACCCCGCGCGGCTGTCCGACGCACAGCGCGACAAAGCGCTGCAGGTGCTGCGGGACGGCGTCGCCATGGGCCGGCTCTCGCACGACACGTTCGTGCGCCGGATGGAACTGGCACTGGCCGCCCGCCGCGCCGACGAACTGGCCGCCCTCGTCGCCGACCTGCCCCGGGAGAACCGCTTCTCCCGCGCCCTCCTCGGCAGCGTCGAGGCCGTCTCGGGGTTCACCGTACGGCTGCGCCGGGCCTGGCAGGCCGAGCGGCTGCCCAAGCTGCTGCTGCCGCACCCCGCGCGCACCCATCCGCTGCGCATCGGCCGCGACCCGGCCAACGGGCTGCGCCTGAACCACGAGACCGTCTCCCGTGTGCACGCCGAGCTCAGCCGCCAGGGCGGCATGTGGGTCCTCAGGGACCTCGGCTCCACCAACGGCACCACCGTCAACGGCCGCCGGGTGATCGGCTCGGTCGTCGTCCGCGAGGGCGACCAGATCGCCTTCGGCAGGATGGCGTTCCGGCTCGCCACGAGCTGAGCGGCGCCGTCCGAAGGCGTGCGAACCGGCTCACCCTCACGGGCGGGTGACGAACCGATCGGGTGAGCCGGGCTGTGGAACGCGGGCCAGTGTGCCGATGCATCGGTCATGACGTACATCACCCGAGTCACCGCAGCCGCCGGCGCCCTGCTCACCTGTGCCGGCCTCCTCGCTGCGGCCCCGGCCCAGGCGGCCCCCCGCACCACGTTCCCGCTCAGCGACAACTGGCTCTACGTCACCGTCGTCCCCGGCGAGAAGGCCCAGTCCGGTGACAAGCACGGCACGCTGCTGCTGTGCGACCCGCTGCCCCTGGGGTACGCGCGCGCGGCCGAGGCCTGTGCCGAACTCGCAGAGGCCGACGGTGACATCGCGCGCATCCCGCAGAAGAAGGGGGTCTTCTGTCCGATGATCTTCGCCCCCGTGACCGTCCACGCGAGCGGGCAGTGGAACGGACGGCCGGTCGACTACCAGGAGACCTACTCCAGCAAGTGCGCCATGGAAACGCGGACGGGAGCGGTGTTCGCCGTGGACCACTGATCCCGGCTGCCGGGCGGCGCGACGCGGGAGACGCGACACGGGCGGCGTGGAGGTCTCACGCCGCCCGTTCCCGGGCCTGCTGCGCCGCCACCAGCACCGTCCGGGACTGGTGCTCCACCTGGTGCTCCAACGGCACCCAGCGGGCCCGGAACCGCGCCGCGAAGGCATCGCACCAGTCGGCGACGAGCTGTTCCAGCCGCGGCGCCGCCCGGTCGTCCGTCTCCCGCAGCACCCGCAGCAGCATCGCCGCCGCCCGCAGCGGCAGCCGTCGCCCGAAGGCGTCCACACTGCCGACGTACGCCATCGTCGTAGCGGCGGGCGGGGTGTGGATCCAGTCCTCGGCCAGACCCGGGATCAGCTCCAGCGCCCAGCGCGCCGCCCGCAACAGGGGCCCGTCCGCGCCGTCGAGGCGGGGCAGCGCCTCGGCGAGGATCCCCTCCACCTCCAGCGAGTCCCGCAGCAGCCGCTGTGCCAGGCGCCGCATCGCCGCCGCCGGAGCCGGGTGCGGCGCCGGGTCGTCCACCAGGTCGCTCGCCCACATCGGCACCTCCACCACGGCCGTCAGACCGCCGTAGCGGTGTGCGTGGTACCAGGTGCTGTGCCGGGCGTCGTCCGGCATGCTCGGGTAGGCGGCGCCCGTCTCCGGGCCGGGCATGACATGCACCCCGGGGCCGGAGGCCGGCCAGCCGGCGGCGTCCGAGGCGCCCGTCTCCACCGGGATGTGCAGCTGCGCCGCCGACTTGGCGAACGGCTCCGCGAGCCCTGGCACGTCCCTGGTCAACTGCACCCAGCTGCCGCCCAGATCGGTGCCGTGCAGGGTCACCTGGAGGTAGGGCCGCAGCTCGTCGATCACCCCGGTCAGCGCCCTGGTCTCGGGCGGGAGCCGGTCCGGCGGCAGCACGGACGGCGACCACTCCGGCTGCTCGGCGCCCGTCGGCCGGTAGAAGCCGAGGTGGTAGTCGAGCAGGCTGCGCGGAGCGGGCGTCACATGCAGGCTCGCGCCGTCCGGGTCCGCGCACAGCAGGAAGTGCCAGGACGTGTCCGTCCGCAACTCCCGCTCGGCCAGGACGCGTTCGGCCAGCACCCGCAGGGTGGAACCCCCGGTCGGCTCGTTGGCGTGGGCGCCGGCGACCACCAGCACCGCCCGCCGGGCGTGTCCCACCGTCAGCAGGTGCAGGGGTCTTCCCGCGCGCGAGAGGCCCACCTGCCTGAGCGAGCACAGCCCGGGTTCCTGAGCGGCCAGCGCCTGTGCGGAGGCCACCAGTTCGGGAACGCTGGGATAGCGCAGCTCCGGCAGAAGACTCACCCCCGACTTGTTCCCGCCCGGCCTCGCCCTCCAAGTCCCGCACGCGAAAGGTGAACTGTCAAGCATGCGGCGGGGGAGGCTACCGGGGGCGCCCGGACGGAAGCGAGGGGGCGCGGCGAGCCCGGTGCGTGCCGTGCGCTCACTGCTGGTGCAGGCCGCGTCCCGCGAGCGTCAGGAACACCTCGCCCACCGCCTCCGACAGCGTCGGATGCGCGTGCACGTGCCGGGCCACGTCCGACGGCTCGGCGTCCCAGCCGACGATCAGCTGGCTCTCGGCGATCATCTCCGACACGTTCGGGCCGACCAGGTGCACGCCCAGCACCTGCCCGCCGGCCTCGGCGACGACCTTCACCATGCCGCCCCGGCCGTGCACCATGCCCTTGGCCACGGCGGTCAGCGGCATCGTGTTCACCTCGACCTCGCGCCCACGCACGCGTGCCTCCGTCTCGCTCAGCCCCACCGAGGCGGTCTGGGGCGAGGAGTACGTCACCCGGGGCACGGCCGCGTAGTCCACCGGGGCCGGCCGCAGCCCGGCCAGCGTCTCGGCGACCAGCAGGCCTTCCGCGAACGAGGCGTGGGCGAGACCGAGCGAGGGCGGCGGCAGCAGGTCCCCGACGACATGGATGCCCGGCACGGCCGTCTCCAGCCGGTTCCAGTCCGCCGGTACGACGAACCCCCGCTCGTCCGTCGCCAGGCCGGCCGCGGCCAGGTCCAGGCCCTCGGTGACCGGCGCCCGGCCGACGGCCACCAGCAGCCGCTCCGCCTCCACCGTGCGCGTCTCGCCCCGCGCGGTGCGCACACGCGCGCGTACGCCGTTCTCCACGATCTCCGCGTCCAGCAGCCGCGCGCCCGCCTGTACGTCGATCCCGCGCTTCTTCAGCCCGCGCGTCAGATGCCGGCTCACGTCGGCGTCCTCCAGCGGAACGATCCGGTCCGCGGCCTCGACCACGGTGACCTCCGCGCCCATGGACCGGTGGAAGGAGGCGTACTCCACGCCGATCGCGCCCCCGCCCAGCACCAGGACCGATGTCGGCAGCCCCGGCGCGTACAGGGCGTCGTCGCTGGTCACCAAGCGCCGCCCGTCCGGTTCGAGCCCCGGGAGCGTGCGCGGGCGTGAGCCGGTCGCGAGCACGATCCCCCGGCGCGCGGTGAAGTCGTGCACGGCGGGAGTGGATCGCGGCTGTGTGCCGGGCGTGGGTTCGTACAGTGCGCCGCCGGGCACGGGTTCGTTCTGCGCGGCGCCGGGCGTGGGCAGGGAGTGCTCGCCGGGCGTGGAGCTGGTGCGTGCGCCCAACGCGGGATTGGCGCGCGGGTGTGCGGCAGGGGTGTGCGCGCCCGGCGCGTGTCCATGCGGCGCGCCCGACGTGGAATCCGTCCCCACGCCCTCCATGCTCTCCGAGCCCTCCACACCGTCCACGCCCTCCACGCCCTCCACGCGCACCGTGCGCGCCCCCGTCAGCCGTGCGCTGCCGCGCACCACCCGCACGCCGGCGTGCGCAAGATGCGCCTCGACCCCCTTGTGGTTGCGGGCCACGATGTCGTCCCGCGTGGCCACCAGCGCCGCCCAGTCGACCGAGTCCAGCGTGGCCTTCACGCCCCATCGCTCGCGCGCCTCGGCGATGCCGTCGACCAGTTCGGCGGCGTGCAGCATCGCCTTGCTCGGAATGCAGCCCCGGTGCAGACAGGTTCCGCCGACCTTGTCGCGTTCGACGAGGACGACGTCAAGACCGAGGGCGGCGGCGCGCAGGGCGGTGCTGTAACCGCCCGTGCCGCCGCCGATGACGATGACGTCCGCTGTGTTCGTGGCCTGTGTGGTCATGTCCCCACCCTCCGCCGGCCCCTTGCCATGAGTCCAAGGCAATGTTCTTGTGGGATCCATGCAGGGTGCTTATGAGTCGATGCTCATGACTCGAAGGGGAGGGCGCGGAGTTGAGCCTGCGGCAGATGGAGTACTTCGTGACGGTCGTCCAGGAGGCGTCCTTCACCCGCGCGGCGGACGCCCTGCACGTCACCCAGCCCGCGCTCTCGCACCAGATCAAGGCCCTGGAGAAGTCGGTCGGCGGCGCCCTGCTGGAGCGCATGGCCCGCGGCGTGCGCCTCACCCCGATGGGGCGGGCCTTCCTGCCGCACGCCGAACTCGCCGTCCGCAGCGCCGCACAGGCCCGCCGCGCCGCCCGTGCCACCGCCGGCGCCGAGGGCGGCGAACTGCACGTCGCCACCCTGCACTCCCTCGCCGTGGGCGCCCTGCCCGATGTCCTCGCCCGCTGGTGCAAGGCCCATCCCCGGGTTCTGCTGCGGCTGCACGAGTACGCCACCGCCGAGGCCCTGGAGGAGGCCGTCCAGCGCGGCACCGCCGACCTCGCCTTCGGCCCGGTGCCCGACGACCCGCCGGGCACCGTCGTACCGGTCGGCGAGGAGGAGCTCGTCCTGGTGGTCCCGTTCGACGACCGCCTCGCGGGCCGTACGACGGTGACGCTGCCCGAACTCGCCGACCGCGCCTGGGTCCGCTGCGCGCTGGAACCCGTCGTGCACGGCGAGCGCTTCCTCGACTGGGCCTGCGGGAAGGCCGGATTCCGGCCGCGGACCGCCGTGTGGACCGAGCACACCTCGACGGCCGTGCGCATGGCCGCCGCCGGGGTCGGTGTGTGCACCGCGTCGGCCGACGTCGTGCGCGGCGCGGTGGGCGAGGACTGTGTGATCCTCACGCCCGACCCGGCCTGGAGGCGCCCTCTGGCTGTCTACGCGCGCGTGCCGCCCACCGGCGCCGTCGAGGCCTTCGTGGACCTGCTCCGCGCCACGTGGCCCGCCCCGGCGGACTCACGGGCCCGCTGAGGCTTCTCGAGCGGTTCCCGTGCGCAGCCCAGTCCTCGGCGACGCGCTCCGCGCCAGGTAGCCCGCCCCGACCGCCTCCCCTGCCCGTCAAGGCTCGTCAAGCGAATCCCCTGTGCTGCTCAGCCCCCGGCGACCTGCTCCGCGCGACATGGCCCGCCCCGGCCGCCTCACCGGCTCGCTGGGGCTCGTCGAGCGGTCTCCCGGCGCAGCCGAGGCTTCGCGGACCGCTCCGCGGCACGTGGCCCCCCGGCGGACTCGTGGGCCCGCTGAGGGGCTCCTCGGGTGGTTCCCGTGTGCCGCTCAGCCCTCGGGGACTCGCTCCGTCAGGTAGCCCCGCCCACAGCCTGCCCGGCTCGCTGGGGCTCGTCGAGCGGTCTCCCGGCGCAGCCGAGGCCTTCGTGGACCGTTCCGCGGCACGTGGCCCGCCCCCGTGGCCTCCCCGGCTCGCTGGGGCTCCTCAGCCTCCCCGGTCCGCTGAGGCGTCTCAAGCGGTTCCCGGGTGCCGGTCAGCCCTCGGCGACCCGCTCCAGCAGTACGACCGGCAACCGGTCGAAAAGGTCCGCCACGCGCGTGTCGCCGGTGAACTCCCGTGCCGGCGTGAGCGCATCCGCCCACCGCCCCGGCGGCAGTTCCAGGCGGGTGTCGCGCCAGCCGCCCGCCTCCGCGAGCCGCAGCGACAGCCGGGTCACCGCCGTCACCGCCGCACCGGAGCGCGCGAACGCCACACAGTGGCCGGCGGCCGGGCCCTCGGCGGTCAACGGGTCGTACGACGCGGCCGTGCCGAACGCGTCGGGACGCCGGGCGCGCAGCCGCAGCGCCGCCGCCGTCAGCGCGTCCTTCTCACCGGGTACCTCGGGCGGGAACGCCACCGCACGCCGGTTGTCCGGGTCCACCAGCGCCCGGTACTCGCCCTCCGTGCCCTGGTACACGTCCGGCACGCCCGGCATCGTCAGATGGACCAGGGTGGTACCGAGCACGTTGGCCCGGATGTGCGGCTCCAGTGCCTTGCGGAAGGCCGCCACGCGCTCACCGGGCGGCCCGCACGGCCCTGCGGCGACGAACGCGGCCACCGCCTCCTCGTACGGTGGCTCCTGCTCCGTCCAGCTGGTGTACATGCCCGCCTCGCGCACATGCTTCAGCAGCGCCTGCCGCACCCGCTTCTCCTCGGCCGGCCCCAGCCCGAACACCGTCTGCCAGGCCGCCCAGGCCAACTGCCCGTCCGGCGCGCCCACGCCCTCCTCGGGCCGGTTCACCTCGGCCAGCAACTCCGTCCACCGGTCGGGGCACTCGGTGAGCACGGCCAGCGCGGCGCGTACGTCGGCGCTGCGCTTGGTGTCGTGCGTGGAGACCACCGTGCCGGTGCCCGGCCAGTCGCGCTGCACGCGCGCGCAGTACGCGTGGAAGTCCTCCGGGGACACTCCCGGCCGGCCCGGATCGCCGCCCACCTCGCTCGCCGACAGCAGCGGCACGTAGCGGTAGAACGCGGTGTCCTCCACCGACTTGGCGCGCAGCGCCGACGCGGTCTGCGCGAACCGGGTGCGGAACTCCACCCGGTCGGCGCGGTCCGGTGCCGACGGCTCACCGGGCGGCTCGACCAGCAGTCGGCGCACGATGCCGACGGCTTCCGCCTCCTCGGGCACCACGAAGGCGAGCCGGGCCTCCTCGGCGGCCTCCTCGGTGACGACGGCGGAGGCGTCGGTGGAGGCGTACGGCCGGTACACCCGCATTCGCACCAGCAGCTCCTCCACGGCCGTGCGCAGCGCCCAGGGCGCCCGGTCGCGCAGGCCGAGGTCCGGCGAGGCGGCACACACCCGGGTGGCCACCCGGGTGAGCCGGTCGGTCTCGGCGGCCAGCTCGTGCGTGAGCACCTTGTAGGCGGCCCGCCGTACCGTCGCGTCCCAGTTGCCGCCCCGGTCCGTCTGCGGCGCCGCGAACGCCCGGTAGCGGCCCAGCAGTTCGTACGCTCCCGTCTGGTCGGTGAACAGGCCGTCCACCTGGCGCAGGGCGTCGTAGCCGGTGGTTCCCGCGACGGGCCAGGACGCCGGGAGCCGTTCGCCGTCGGCGAGGATCTTCTCCACCACCGTCCAGCGGCCGCCGGTCGCCTCGTGCAGCCGCGCGAGGTAGCCGTCGGGGTCGGCGAGGCCGTCGGGGTGGTCGACGCGCAGCCCGTCGAACACGCCCTCGTGCAGCAGCTGGAGGATCTTGGCGTGGGTGGCGTCGAACACCTCCGGGTCCTCCACGCGTACCCCGATCAGCTCCGAGATGCTGAAGAACCGCCGGTAGTTCACCTCGGTGCGGGCCAGCCGCCACCACACCGGGCGGTACCACTGGGCGTCCAGCAGCTCAGGCAGCGGCAGGTCGTGGGTGCCCGCGCGGAGCGGGAAGGCGTGCTCGTGGTAGCGCAGCACGTCGCCGTCGACCACGAGGTGCTCCAGCTGCGAGCCGACCGGACCGCCGAGCACCGGCAGCAGCAGCCGCCCGTCCTGTGCCTCCCAGTCGATGTCGAACCAGCGCGCGTACGGCGAGTCGGGCCCCTCGCGCAGCACCTCCCACAGGGCGTGATTGTGCCGGGGCGCCATGGCCATGTGGTTCGGCACGATGTCGGCCACCAGGCCCAGACCGTGCTCCCGTGCGGTCCGCGCCAGCGACCGCAGACCCTCCTCGCCGCCCAGTTCCCCGCGCACGCGCGCGTGGTCCACGACGTCGTAACCGTGCAAAGAGCCGGGCACGGCCTCCAGGACGGGGGACAGGTGCAGATGCGAGACGCCGAGCGACGCCAGGTACGGTACGGCCGCCGCGGCGGCGGCGAACGGGAACGCGGGCTGGAGCTGCAGCCGGTAGGTGGCCGTGGGCACCTCCGGTCCGGGTCGCGCAGAAGTCATGGAAAGCTACGTACCCAGCCCGCCGCCTTTCGTGTCACCGGCCCCTGAACGGACCCATACTCGCCCATCCGGCCCATGCGGCGAAAACGTCCTCCACGCGCGCGTACCGGACAGGCAGTCTCGCCGGTGTGGGCCGCCGCCGCGCGGACCCCGGTCACGCCGGCCGCTGCAGCACCGTCATGCTGCGGTCGGGCAGGGTGATCCGGTCGCCCGCCGCGACCTTGGGCCCGGATCCTGGCGGTACCCCGCCCGGGCAGGCGGTGTCGACGACCACCTGCCACTGCCTGCCGTGGTTGACCGGCACCAGGAAGTCCAGCGGCCCCGGGGAGGCGTTGAACATCAGCAGGAACGAGTCGTCGGTGATGCGCTCCCCGCGCGCGCCGGGCTCGGAGATCGCGTTGCCGTTCAGGAACACCGTCAGCGCGGACGTCCGCGCCGAGTGCCAGTCCCGCTGGGTCATCTCGCCGCCCTCCGGGGTGAACCAGGCGATGTCGGACAGATCGTCGTGGGTGCCCTCCACCGGACGGCCGTGGAAGAAGCGGCGCCGACGGAAGACCGGATGGTCCCGGCGCAGCCACACCATCGCGCGCGTGAACTCCAGCAGGTCGCTTTCCAGGGACTCCGGCCAGTCCAGCCAGGACAGTTCGCTGTCCTGGCAGTAGGCGTTGTTGTTGCCGCGCTGGGTGCGGGCGAACTCGTCGCCGTGGCTGATCATCGGCACGCCCTGGGACAGCATCAGCGTGGCGATGAAGTTCCGCATCTGCCGGGTGCGCAGCGCGAGCACGTCCGGGTCGTCGGTCTCGCCCTCCGCCCCGCAGTTCCAGGACCGGTTGTGGCTCTCGCCGTCCCGGTTGTCCTCGCCGTTGGCCGCGTTGCGCTTGTCGTTGTACGAGACGAGGTCGTGCAGGGTGAAGCCGTCGTGGCAGGTGACGAAGTTGATCGAGGCCAGCGGGCGGCGGCCGTCGTCCTGGTAGAGGTCCGAGGAGCCGGTCAGCCGGGAGGCGAACTCCGCGAGCGCCCGCGGCTCGCCCCGCCACAGGTCCCGTACCGTGTCCCGGTACTTGCCGTTCCACTCGGTCCACAGCGGCGGGAAGTTGCCCACCTGGTAGCCGCCCTCGCCCACGTCCCAGGGCTCGGCGATCAGCTTCACCTGGGAGACCACCGGGTCCTGCTGCACCAGGTCGAAGAACGACGACAGCCGGTCCACCTCGTGGAACTGCCGGGCCAGGGTGGCCGCGAGGTCGAAGCGGAATCCGTCGACATGCATCTCGGTGACCCAGTACCGCAGCGAGTCCATGATCAGCTGGAGCACGTGCGGGGACCGCATGAGCAGCGAGTTCCCGGTGCCCGTGGTGTCCATGTAGTAGCGGGAGTCGTCGGTGAGGCGGTAGTACTGCCGGTTGTCGATGCCCTTGAAGGACAGCGTCGGGCCCAGATGGTTGCCCTCGGCGGTGTGGTTGTAGACGACGTCCAGGATGACCTCGATCCCGGCCTCGTGCAGCGCCCGGACCGCCGACTTGAACTCCAGCACCTGCTGGCCGCGGTCGCCCCAGGAGGCGTACGCGTTGTGCGGGGCGAAGAAGCCGATCGTGTTGTAGCCCCAGTAGTTGCTCAGGCCCATGTCGACGAGCCGGTGGTCGTGCACGAACTGGTGGACGGGCATCAGCTCCAGGGCCGTCACCCCGAGCTTGGTCAGGTGTTCGATCACCGCCGGGTGCGCGAGCGCCGCGTAGGTGCCGCGCAGCTCCTCCGGCAGCCCCGGATGATGCATGGTCAGGCCCTTGACGTGGGCCTCGTAGATCACCGTGTGGTGGTACTCGGTGCGCGGCGGCCGGTCGTCGCCCCAGTCGAAGTAGGGGTTGATCACCACCGAGGCCATGGTGTGCGGGGCCGAGTCCAGGTCGTTACGGCTGTCCGGGGCGCCGAAGTGGTAGCCGTACACCTCCTCGCCCCACCGGACCGTGCCGCTGACCGCCTTCGCGTACGGGTCGAGGAGCAGCTTCGCGGAGTTGCAGCGCAGTCCGCGCCCGGGCTCGTACGGGCCGTGCACCCGGAGCCCGTACCGCTGTCCGGGCATCACGCCCGGCACGTACGCGTGCCGCACGAACGCGTCGCTCTCGCGGAGTTCCACCGCCGTCTCCGAGCCGTCGTCGTGCAGCAGACACAGCTCTACTCGGTCCGCGGCCTCCGTGAAGACCGCGAAGTTGGTTCCGGCGCCGTCGTAGGTGGCGCCGAGCGGATACGCCTGTCCAGGCCAGACCTGCATGGCTACGACTCTCCCAGGTGTGCCGCCGTCCCGGGGCCGCGTTGGCCCCCGAGTCGCCCCGAATTGGCGGAACCTCACGTGTCCTGTGTCCCTCTTACCCACCGACCGCGGCACACGGTGGCTCTCGTACCCGCCGTGTGCCGAACCAGTGGGGCGACACGTACTCCCGGACGACCACAGGGAGCAGGGGGCAATGTGCGTGAGACAGTGCACCGCCATCTGGGCAAGTTAGTGGCAGCAGTGGCCCTCGCGGCGGTGGGGACCGCCGCGATGGTCGCGATCACCCTGCCGGGCACGGCGGGGGCGGACACCTCGGCGGGGGCGAGAGGCGGTACGCGGGCCGGGCAGGGCCCGGACGCGGTCCGGCCCGGTGTCGTCGAGCAGGCGCCCGCCGAGCGCGGCAGGGGCACCGGCCGGGATCCGCTCACCGACGACGAGATCCGGCGGGCCGAGAAGATCGCCCTGAACGGGCAGCTGCCGACCACGGGCGAGAACGTCGACGGCGGCCGCGGACCGCAGCGCCTGAGCGTCGACCTCGCCGAACCCGAACCCGGCGAGGCGGACGACCCGGCCCCGCCGCGCCGGGCCGACATCACCTTCTACGACTACAAGAACGACACCCTCGTCACCAGGACCGTCGACCTGGACACCGGCAAGGTCGAACGGACCGGCACCCAGCGCGGCGTCCAGCCGCCGCCGAGCCGGGACGAGAACGCCGAGGCCGCCAGGCTCCTGATCGCCTCCCCGCTCGGCGCGGGCCTGAAGGCGGACTACAAGGACGCCACCGGCAAGGAGCTCACCTCCCCGGACCAGCTGCTGCTGAGCGGCGGCGTCTACCGGGCCGCTCCGGGCGCGCAGCCGGCGGTCCTCGACCAGTGCGGCACGCACCGGTGCGTCCGGCTGTTCACCAAGGTCAGGAACGGGCCCTGGATCGACACCAGGTCCCTGGTGGTCGACCTGAGTGCCCGCAAGGCCGCCGCCCTCGACCACGGCTGACCGAACGTTTCCCCAGACCTGCACCTCCTGAAAGGGAGCCATATCGTCATGCCCGAGTACGGAATCCGCCGTGCCCGCAGGGCAGCGGCCGTCGGCCTGACCGTGGCCGCGCTGGCCGCCGGCGCGACGACCGCCGCCGGACCCGCCGCCGCCCGGCCGAGAACGGCCGCCGCCGCGCCCGCCGCCGACTGCAGCGCCTCCTACCGCATCGAGCAGAAGCTCTCCGGCGGCACGACCTGGCGCATGTGCTGGCACTACGACAGCAAGGCCGGTCTCGTCCTGGAGGACGTCAGCTACCAGCCCAAGGGCGAGCCCAAGCCGATCAAGGTGCTGAACAGCGCCAGACTCGCCCAGATCCACGTCCCCTACGACGACGGAAAGAACGAGTACAGCGACCTGACGGGGCAGGACTTCGCCCAGGCGCTGATGAACCTCTCGCCCGCCGAATGCCCCGGCGGCACCATCAAGACCGTCAGGGTCCCCGACGCCGTCGACCCGCAGCACCCGAACGTCAACGGACTGTGCACGACCACCCGGGCCCGCGGCCACGCCTACCGCATGCACGACGTGGGCACGGACAAGGTCTACCAGGCGCAGGGCAAGGACTTCCTCGTCTACACCGTCAACCAGGTCGGCTGGTACGAGTACATCACCGAGTGGCGCTTCCAGGACGACGGCCTGATCTCCATGAACATCGGCGCGACCGGCAGCCTCTCCTTCGACGACTACGACTCCGGCGACGGACGCGGCTGGCCCATCGGCAAGGGCGCCAGGGCCTACGCCACCAGCCACAGCCACAACGTCTTCTGGCGGCTGGACTTCGGTCTCGACGGCTCGTCGAAGACGAAGGTCGAGCAGTACGACTCGGTCGTGAGCCCGCGCACCGGCGGACAGCAGGGGCCGACCACCCGGACCACCCGAACGAAGGTCACCAGGGAACTCGCCGGCGACCTGAAGGACTACCGCTGGTGGCGGGTGGTCAGCGCGACCGGAAAGAACAAGGACGGACACGCACGTTCGTACGAGATGGTCCCCGGACCCACCACCAAGTACCTCGGCCGCGACTTCACCCGGCACGACCTCTACGTCACCGAGTACAACCCGTGCGAACTGTTCGCCAGCGACAACCCGAAGTGCGACCGGGGACACCCCGCATCCGTGGACCGATGGGTCGGCGGACAGACCCTGACCCACCCGGTGATCTGGATGAACGTCGGTTTCCACCACATCGCGCGGGACGAGGACCAGCAGCCCATGCCGGTGCACTGGCAGGGCTTCGCCATCGTGCCCCGGGACGTGACCGCCATGAATCCGCTCACTCCGAGTGACCTCGCATGGCAGAACGGCCATTGGGAGCCCCGTAGTTGAGCGGAACAGTCGGGAAACCGACCTGTCCATCCGGCTGCACCGCCCACCTCTCGCGGAGTACCCTTCCTTGATCGTTGAGACGGGAAAGGCCCGGGGGATCGGAAGGCGGTGCACGGGTGGGCTCGGGAGGCCTGGAGCTGCCCCCTGGTGACGAGGGTCACGAGGGGAACTCCAAAGACGTCCCGCCCGGCGCGGTGTCCCTGGCCCGCCCGATGGACGCGGGGTCCATCGGGCCGGAGCTGGACTGGGACGCCGACGCCTGGCGCGAGGTGCGCACCCGCGCCCAGCGGGCCGGCCGGGCCTACATCTGGCTGAACCTCGTCGAGCAGCGGCTGCGCGCGGTCGTGGCCGCCGTACTGCGGCCCATCTACGAACCCGTCCACGGGGACGACTGGGTGGTCGCCGCGGCCGGTCCGGCCGGTCAGGAGTGGGTGCAGCGGGCCGTCGCCGTCCGCGAAGTCAGCCGCCGCAAGGGCTACTTGCTCGATCCGGCCGACGACAACGTGCTCAGCTTCCTCACCCTTCCCCAGCTGCGCGAACTGATGGTGCAGCACTGGCCGTGCTTCGAACCGTACTTCGACGAGCGCCGCGACCTCGAACTCGCCCTGGACGAGCTGGAGGTGACCCGCAACGTCGTCTCCCGCAACCGGGCGCTGTCAGGGGCGGTCCTCAGCCAGGCCGAGCGCGCCTCCGCCCGGCTGCTGGAGATGCTCGGTGCCGGCGGTGACGTCCCCTCGGCGCGCCGGCTGCCCGTGGACGCGGTCGAGGACCTGGTCGGCGACCGGTACGCCGACGTCGTCGCCGTCCACCCCGACAGGGTGCGGCTGATGCGCCAGTTCCCCGCCGAGGACCTCTTCGGCGGCGCCCGCCGTCTCGACGCCATCGGCATCGGCCTCAACCTGCTCGTGCAGAACTTCTCCGGCCGCCGTCTGGTCCGGCTCGCCGAGACCGGCTGCCGGGTACGGCTGCTCTTCCTCAACCCGGCCTCCAGCTCGGTCAAGCGCCGCGAGCGCGAACTCGGGATGAAACGGGGCGAACTGAGCCGCTCCGTCGAGATGAACATCCTGCACATGCGCCGGGTCCGTTCCCGGCTGCGCGACCCGGGCGCCTTCGAGATCCAGGTCTACGACGAGACACCGCGCTTCACCGCCTACCTGGTGGACGGCGACGGCGCGGACGGCATCGCCGTGGTGCAGTCCTATCTGCGCGGGGCGCGCGGGATGGAGTCGCCGGTGCTGGTACTGCGCAACGGCAGCAAGCTGGTCAAGTCGGACGTTGTTGGGGAAGCGGGGCTCTTCCCGACATACCGCGAGGAATTCGAGCTCGCCTGGGCGGATTCGCGCCCTGTGTCCTGAACTGTCCGCCGGTGCAAGCGGAACGCGCTCCTCTGATTGTCAGTGCCGCGTGCGAGGGTGGAGGCCACTGGGGGAAAGCACCACCAAGAAGGGGGGGCCGCCCATGGGCTGGCACCAGGAGTTGCTGATCGGCTTCGACCTGGAGACGACCGGGACCGATCCGCGCGAGGCGCGCATCGTCACCGGCGCGGTGATCGAGGTCAGGGCCGGTGAGCCCATGGGACGCCGGGAATGGCTGGCCGATCCGGGCGTGGAGATCCCGGCGGACGCGGTGGCGGTACACGGGATCAGCAACGAGCGGGCGACGACCGAGGGTCATCCGGCCGACCGGGTCGCCGACTCCATCGCCGACGTCCTGGTCTCCTACTGGCAGGCGGGCGTCCCGGTCGTCGCCTACAACGCCGCGTTCGACCTCACCCTGCTCTCCGCCGAACTGCGCCGCCACGCGCTGCCGTCCCTCGCCGACCGCCTGGGCGGCGCCGCCCCCGCCCCGGTCGTCGACCCCTACACCATCGACCGCTGGGTCGACCGCTACCGCCGGGGCAAACGGAACCTGGAAGCGGTCTGCGCCGAGTACGGGATAGTCCTCGACGCGGCCCACACGGCCCCGGCCGACGCCCTCGCCGCCGCGCGACTCGCCTCCGCGATAGCCGGCCGCCACCCGAAGATCGCGTCCCTGAGCCCGGTCGAACTCCACCGGCGGCAGATCGAGTGGTACGCGGAGTGGGCGGCGGACTTCCAGGCGTTCCTGCGGCGCAAGGGGGATGCGGGAGCGGTGGTGGACGGGGCGTGGCCGCTGCGGGAGTTGGCGGAGAGCCAGCCCGTCTAGTCCGGCGGCCGTCTTCGGCTGCGGGTGAGTGGGTGGCCGGTCGCGCCCACGCGGCGGAGCCGCACATCGACACCGCCCCGCACCCCTCAGGGGCGCGAAACAGCCTCAGAACGGGTACCAGCGCACCGTCTCGTCCCCGTCCCGCAGCGACGCCACCCGCCGCCGAAACTCGGCCAGCGCCTTCGGACTGCTCGGCGCGTGCTGAGCCACCCAGGCGCAGCTCGCCGTCTCCCGGGCCCCGCGCAGCACGCTGCACCCCTCCCACTCCCGCACGTCCCACCCGTACGCCTCGGTGAAGGAGCCGTACGCCTCGGCGGGCAGCCCGTACCGGTCGCGGGAGAGGGCCATGACCACCAGGTCGTGCTCGCGCAGGTCGGTGGAGAAGGTCTCCAGGTCGACCAGGACCGGCCCGTCCGGCCCGATGTGCACGTTGCGGGGCAGCGCGTCGCCGTGGATCGGGCCCGGCGGCAGACGGGGCGTCAGCGCCGCCGCGGCCGCCGCGAACCCGTCCCGGCGCGCGCGGAGGTAGGCCGCGTCCTCGGGCTCGATCGCGTCGCCCGCGAGCCGCAGCCACCGTTCCACACCGCCCAGCAGCTCGCGGGGCGGCAGAGCGAAGGGAGGAGAGGGGAGTGCGTGCACCAGCCGCAGCAGCCGCGCCAGATCCCGCGGCTCGGCGGGCCGTACGGGGTCGGGCAGCCGGTGCCACACGGTCACCGGGTGGCCCTCGACCAGCCGCGGCTCCGGCTCCGCCGCCCGTACCGCCGGCACGCCCGCCCCGGCCAGCCAGCCGGCGATGTCCAGCTCGCTCCGGGCCCGTTGGAGCAGCTCGGCGTCCCGGCCCACCTTCACCACCAGATCACCGGCGGCGAACACCGCGTTCTCGCCGAGGGCGAGGAGGGCCGCGTCCCGGGCCGGGCCCGGCAGCACGCCCGCCGCGGCCAGTACGTCCCGTGCCCGTGCCTCGTCCATCGTGCCTCCGTGCCGCGCTGTCGTCCCGTGCCGTCTCTCCGGCCAGTCTCGCATTCGCACAGGTCGGGCGGGGTGCGCGGGCCCTTGACGAGGATGCGGCGCCGCCAGCCCCGGGCCTCCCTGTGCGGCAGGCACTGGGCGCCATGGGTCCCCCCGCCGGCCAACGGAAAACAACTTTGAACGAGACGTCTCGTCTCGTCTACCCTCGGTGTCATGACCACGCCCGCACATGTCGCCATGTTCTCCATCGCCGCGCACGGCCATGTGAACCCCAGTCTGGAGGTGATCCGCGAACTGGTCGCCCGGGGCCACCGGGTCACGTACGCCATTCCGCCGGTGTTCGCCGAGAAGGTGGCCGCCACCGGGGCCCGGCCCGTGCCGTACAGCTCCACACTCCCCGGACCCGGCGCCGACCCGGCGGCCTGGGGGAGCACGCTGCTGGACAACGTGGAGCCGTTCCTCGCGGACGCGATCCAGGCACTCCCGCAGCTCGCGGCGGCCTACGCCGGCGATGAGCCCGGCCTCGTGCTGCACGACATCGCCTCCTACCCGGCCCGCGTCCTCGCCCACCGCTGGGGCGTCCCGGCGATCTCCCTCTCCCCGAACCTCGTCGCCTGGGAGGGGTACGAGGAGGAGGTGGCCGAGCCGATGTGGGCGGAGCCGCGGAAGACCCCGCGCGGGCAGGCGTACTACGCCCGGTTCGAGGCGTGGCTGGCGGAGAACGGGATCACCCAGCACCCGGATTCCTTCGTCGGCCGCCCGGCCCGCTCGCTCGTCCTCATACCGAAGGCGCTGCAGCCGCACGCCGACCGGGTCGACGAACGCATCCACACCTTCGTCGGCGCCTGCCAGGGCGACCGCGCCGAACAGGGCGACTGGCAGCGGCCCGCCGGCGCCGAGAAGGTCGTGCTGGTGTCGCTGGGCTCGGCCTTCACCAACCAGCCGGGCCTCTACCGCGAGTGCGTCCGTGCCTTCGCCGGCCTGCCCGGCCGGCACCTGGTCCTTCAGATCGGCCGGCATGTGGACCCCGCCGAACTGGGCGACGTACCAAAGGGCGTCGAAGTGCACGGCTGGATACCGCAGTTGGCGGTCCTGCGGCAGGCCGACCTGTTCGTCACGCACGCGGGTGCCGGCGGCAGCCAGGAGGGGCTGGCCACCGCCACGCCGATGATCGCCGTACCACAGGCCGTCGACCAGTTCGGCAACGCCGACATGCTCCAGTCCCTCGGCGTCGCCCGCCGACTGGACACCGAGGAGGCCACCGCCGACCGCCTCCGCGAGGCCGCGCTCGCCCTGGGGGCCGACCCGGAGGTGGCGCGGCGACTGAAGGACATCCAGGCGGAGATGGCGAAGGAGGGCGGCACGCGGCGGGCGGCGGACCTGATCGAGGCGGAATTGCGGGGCCGCGTAGCGAAGTAGGACACCTGGCCCCGCGTTTCTCCAGCCCCCTGGGGCCGGGGCTGGGCTGGTGTTGGGTCGCTTGCCCGCGCTTGCGGAGTGCCTCCCCCGCAGGGGGTACCTCCAGCGCCCACCCGTGCCGCCCCAGCGGCACGACTGCCCGCAGCTACGAGCGCCCGAAGGGGGCGCGGGGAACTGTGCCATCAGCCCCCACGCCCCGCACCCGCGCACGTTCTCAACCGCCCGGCGGGCAGGCGCCCATCCGGCCCGCCGAATCAGACCGGCAACCGCTCCGCCTCCTCCCGCACCGGACGGGCGGCGACCACGGCCGGCGTCTCGTCGTGGGTCAGGTCGGGCAGCCAGTGGAGCCACTTCGGCAGGTACCAGTTGCGCTCGCCGAGCAGGGCCATCACGGCCGGCAGCAGCACACCGCGGATGACCGTCGCGTCGATGAGGACCGCCGCGGCGAGGCCCACGCCCATCTGCTTCATGGACTGCATCGACAGCGTGCCGAAGATCGCGAACACGGCGACCATGATGACCGCGGCGCTGGTGACGACACCGGCCGTGGTCACCACGCCGTGCCGGATCGCGTCCTTCGTCGTACGGCCGTTCATGCGGGCCTCGCGGATCCGGGACACCACGAACACGTGGTAGTCCATCGACAGCCCGAACAGGATCACGAACAGGAACAGCGGCAGCCAGGTCACGATCGCGCCGACCCCCTCCGCGCCCACCAGCGAGGCACCCCAGCCGTGCTGGAAGACCGCGACGAGGATCCCGTACGCGGCGCCCACCGACAGCAGGTTGAGCACGATCGACGTGATCGCCACGGTCAGCGAGCGGAACGACAGCAGCATCAGCAGGAAGGCGAAGACGATCACGAACGCGAAGACCGGGACGACGGAGCCGAGCAGCTGGTCGTTGAAGTCGTGGTTGCCGGCCACCTGCCCGGTGATCGGCGCCTGCACGCCGTCCACCTTGCCGAGCGTGGCGGGCCGCACCTCGTCGCGCAGCTTGTCCAGGCTCTTGACCGCCCGGTCCATGTCGGAGCCGCCGACCAGCGGCACGGAGACCAGGGCGACGTTCTGCGCGTCGTGCACGCGGATGTCGACCGGGCCGCGCGAGGCACCGGAGGCGATCGCCTCCCTCTTGAAGTCGGCCAGCGCCTGCCGCACCTCGGGCGCGTTGATGTCCGTGGCCTTGACGACGACCTGGGCCGGTTCACTGCCGCCAGGGAAGGCGTCGTTGACGCGGTTGTAGGTCTGCACGATCGGCAGCGACTTCCCGAACTCCTGGTCCAGGGTGAGCTGCTGGGTGTTCATGCCGAGCGCGGGCGCGGCGACGGCCAGCAGCGCACCGGCCGCCACGACGACGGAGACCAGCGGCCTGGCCAGCACCGCGCGCAGTACGGCGGTCCAGACCCGGCTGCCCTCGCCCGCGGCCTGCTTCCGGTCGCGGTTCCGGCGGTTCAGGAACGGGATCCGGCCCTTCTCGACCCGCTCGCCGAGCAGCGACAACAGCGCCGGGAGGACCGTCACCGACCCGACCATGGCGACCGCGACCACCATCAGCGAGGCCAGGCCCATCGCCTCGAACTGGGCGAGCCCGGTGAAGAGCATGCCCGCCATCGCCACGCACACCGTGACACCGGAGACGATGACCGCCCGGCCGCTGGTGGCGGCGGCGATCCGCAGGGCGGTGCCCGGGTCCCGCCCGGCCTGCCGTTCCTCGCGCTCGCGGCGGAGATAGAACAGGCAGTAGTCGACGCCGACGGCCATACCGACCAGCAGCATCACGGAGTTGGCGGTGTCGCTCATCGGCTGCAGATGGCTGACGATGCCCATCAGACCCATCGTCGCCATGATCGCGGTGATCGCCAGGGCCACCGGCAGCAGTGCCGCGACCAGCGCCCCGAAGGCGATCAGCAGGATGCCGAGGGCCACCGGCACCGCCGAGTACTCGGCCTGCTTGAAGTCGTCCCCGAAGGCGTCCTTGTACTGCTTCTGCATGCTGGCGCCGCCGATCTCCTCGATCCGCAGCGAGCCGTGCGCCTTCCGCACCCCGGAGACCGCGTTCAGCACCGGCTCGACCCGGTCGACGGCCGTCTTGGCGTCACCGCGCATGTCGAACTGCACCAGCGCGCTGCGGCCGTCCCGGGAGATGGTGTGCGTGTCGTACGGCGAGGTCACGGCCGCGACCTTCCCGGTGCCTTCGACGGCCTTCACCACGTCGGCGACGGCGGCGCGGAACTCGGTGCCGGTCGCCGTGACTTCGGCATCCTTGGACTGGATCAGGACCGTCTCGCCGGCCGGCTCCTTGATCCCCGCGTCGTCGATGATCTGGGCGGCGGTGTGCGTCTCGCCCTTGAGCTGGTTGTTCTCGTCGACGTCGACCCGGCCCGCCGCCGAGCCGAGCCCCATGGCCAGCACTACGAACAGCACCCATATGCCGACGGCCGCCCAGCGGTGCCGGGCGCTCCAGCCGCCGGCGCGGGCGGCCAGCCCCCGCACCGGCACGTCCCTGTTCCCCATCGCGGGTCCTACCCCCTCGTGTGCGGTGGCGGCTCCCTGCCGCCACGTCTGCGCTTGCTCCGGTATGACCGTATGAGCTGGATAAACGCGTCTCGTCGTGCTGCCCGGTGAACTCGGCGAGCGGCCGGTCAGCACTGGGGAGGACGGCGGCCCCTTACACCTATCCGCACTTCTCGGGGGCGTGTCTCGGGGTTCGGCAGCCTGTTCCGCCGCCGGTCGGACATGGGTTGTCCGTTCTGCCGCCGGCGCGCCGGTTTGTGATTACGAAACTTTGTTGAACAAGTCACAGCTGCGTGAAGAGGTTGATCCGGTGCCCGCCGATCGGCGAGAGTTTCGCGCAGCCCCGCCCGGAGCGGGCCCGGCCGTCGTGCCCACCCCCACGGGGCACGACGGCCGCTTAGGGTGGCCGGATGACGACCTATGCGGCGCTGTTGCGCGGAATCAACGTCGGCGGCAGCAGGAAGCTGCCGATGGCCGACCTCCGTACGCTGCTGACCGGCCTCGGCCACACCGGCGTACGGACGCATCTGCAGAGCGGCCAGGCCGTGTTCACCGCCGATCACGGTGACGAGGAGTCGCTGGCGGCGGAGTTGAGCCGGGCGATCGAGGAGCGGTTCGGCTTCCCGGTCGACGTGATCGTGCGTGACCACACCTATCTGAAGGCGGTCGCCGAGGGCTGCCCGTTCCCGGCCGCCGACCTGGAGCCCAAGCAGCTCCACGTCACGTACTTCTCCGCACCGGTCACCCCGGACCGCTACGCGGACATCGACCCCGCCGCCCACCTTCCCGAGGAGTTCCGCCTCGGCGACCGCTGCCTGTACCTGTACGCCCCCGAGGGCCTCGGCCGCTCCAAGCTCGCCGAGGCACTGTCCCGGACGCGGCGCACCAAGGACCTGATCGCCACCAGCCGCAACTGGAACACCGTCGTCAAACTGGTCGAGCTGACCGCTCCGGGAGCGTGACGGTCCGCAGGGTCCAGCGGGTCGCCCGGATCGATGCACGGCGTCTGCCGCAGGTGAAGTCGTCTTTGCCCGCGCACACTTCGCCTTGTCCCAGAGGCAAGGTCAAGCACGGGCGCCGGCCGGACCTTGTCGGGCAGGGCCACGTACGCGTGTGCGAGGCTCTGCCCATGCGCTACATCATCATCGGGGCCGGAGCGGTCGGCGGGACCGTCGGCGGGCGGCTGGCCCAGGCGGGGCGTGACGTCGTCCTCGTGGCACGGGGCGGGCATCTGGCGACGCTGGCGGAGCAGGGACTCCGACTGCGGGTGCCTGAAGGCGAGTTGACGTACCGGCTGCCGGCCGTCGACGGGCCGGGCCCGCTCGGTGAGCTGCGGGCCGACGACGTCCTCGTGCTCGCCGCGAAGACCCAGGACACCGTGGCCGCCCTGGAGACCTGGGCCGACGCGCCCGTGGCCGGCGGGGGCACGGCGGCTGAGCGGCTGCCGCTCCTCCTGCTGCAGAACGGAGTCGAGAGCGGGCGGTTCGCGCTGCGCCGCTTCCGGCACGTGTACGGCGTCTGTGTCTGGCTGCCCTCGACCTTCGTGGAGCCCGGTGTCGTCTCCGCCGCGGGCACCCCGCTCACCGGCATCCTCCACCTCGGTCGCCTCCCGCACGGCACCGACGACACCGCCCGCCGGATCGCCGCCGACCTGGAGGCCTCCCACTTCGAGGCGCCGGTGGTGCCCGACGTGGCCCGCTGGCAGTACGCCAAGCTGCTCTGGAACCTCGGCACCGCATTCGAAGCCTTGTGCGGGCCCGCCTCCGACGAGGGCGCGCATGCCCTGCTCGGCCGCGTACGGGCCGAAGGGGCGGCCGTGCTCGACGCGGCCGGCATCGCGCGCGCCGACGCCGGGGAGCAGCGCGCGGCCCGTGGCGACAAGGTCACCCTGGTCCCGCTGGACGGGGCTCCGCGCGGCGGCGGTTCCTCCTGGCAGTCCCTCGCCCGGGGCACCGGCACCATCGAGGCCGACTACCTCAACGGGGAGATCGTGCTGCTCGGCCGGCTGCACGGCGTGGCGACCCCGCTGAACGAACTGCTGCAGCGGCTCGCCAACCTGTTCGCACGGGAGCACCGGGCCGCCGGGTCGATGCCGGTCGCGGAACTGGTGCGGATGGCCGACGCTGCCGAGGGCACGGTGCCGTCCGAGTCCGCTGCACCGCACGGCAGTTGACCTTCCGATCGGTTCGGCGTCCCGTCAGGACCCGGACCACACCTACCCATTCGTAGCAGGGGGCGGGCGAACGGTGGACGACGTCACCGAGGACGCCGGGCGGCGGCTCGCGGAGCGGTTCGAGGCGGACCGGCCGCACCTCACGGCCGTGGCATACCGGCTGCTGGGCTCGGCCGCCGAGGCCGACGACGCGCTGCAGGAGGCCTGGCTGCGGTCCCGGCAGGCCGACCTCGACACGGTGCACAACCTCACCGGCTGGCTGACCACCGTGGTGACCCGGGTCTGCCTCAACCTGCTGCGGGCCCGCCGCAACCGGCGCGAGGAGTTCCTCGGGGCCTACGACCACGACCATGACACCCCGGCGGTCTCCACCGGGGCCGGGGCCGGCGACCCCGTCCGGGAGGCGCTGCTGGCCGACCAGGTCGGCGTCGCGCTGCTGGTCGTCCTGGACACCCTCCGCCCGGCCGAGCGGGTCGCCTTCGTGCTGCACGACATGTTCGCCGTGCCCTTCGAGGAGATCGCCCCGCTCATCGAGAAGACACCGGCCGCCACCCGGCAGCTCGCCGTCCGGGCCCGCCGCCGGGTCCAGGGCCGGCCTGCCGCGCCCGCCGCCGACGCCGTACGCCGTCGGCGGGCCGTCGAGGCGTTCCTGGCCGCCACCCGCGGCGGCGACTTCACGGCCCTGGTCGCGCTGCTCGACCCGGACGTGGTGCTGCACGCCGACGCGCTGGTGGTACCCACGCCAGAACCGATCACCGTGCGGGGCGCCGTGCCCGTCGCCCAGGGAGCGATGGCCGCCATGGCGCGCGCCCGGCTCACCGGACTCGCCCTGCTGGACGGCGAGTTCGGCCTGGTCATGGCGGAGCACGGGCGGGCGCGCCTGGTCCTGGCGTTCGCCTTCGGCGCGGACGGCCGGATCACCGGGATCGACGTCGTGGCGGAAGCGGAACGCCTGCGCGGGACGGAGATCGCGGTGGTGGACCCGGTGCGGACCGGGGCAGGCGGCGGCCTGGAGGAATTGGACCGGTGAAGTGAGAGCGGATTGGGTCGGGACGCTGCACCAATCCGGCGGTAGCGTCGCTGCCATGACCTACCGCGACACCGCCACCGAGCCCGCCCCGACCCGGGTCGACTTCTTCTTCGACCCCGCCTGCCCCTTCGCCTGGATCACCTCCCGCTGGCTGCTGGAGGTCGAGCGCCTGCGCCCCCTCGACCTGCGGTTCCGGGTGATGAGCCTGTACCTGCACAACATCGGCAACGAACTGCCCGACTGGTACCGGGACTTGGTGGACAGGTCGATCGGTCCGGTGCGGGTTGCCGTGGCCGCCGCCGAACGGCACGGCGACAAGGTGCTGCGCGACCTGTACACCGCGTTCGGCACCCGGATCCACGAAGCCCGGATCGAGGACTTCGACCGGGTGGTCGCCGAGTCGCTGGCCGAACTCGGGCTGCCCGCCGACCTGTCGGCCGCTGCCCACGATCCGTCGTACGACGACGCGGTGCGCCGCAGTCACGAGGCCGGCGCCGAGCCGGAGACGGGCGGCTACGTGGGCACGCCCACCCTGCACATCGACGGCACGGTGTGGTTCGGCCCCGTGCTCCGCGCCGTTCCGCGTGGCGAGGAGGCGGCCGAACTCTTCGACAGCTTCCGGGCGCTGGCCCGTCACCCCGACCTCTTCGAACTCAAGCGCACCCGCACCGGAGCCCTCCGCTTCGACTGAACGAGGAACCAACCGACCAGGAAAGAGAGGGTGGCCGATAAACGTCCCTCGAACGCCTCGGGTTCGCCGCTCCTGTGACACACGAATCGTGAGCGGCGCAGAACGAAGTGCCGCCGCGGTCCGACGTCACAGGGGAGCGCCGGACCGCGGCGTCCCCTCTATCACGCGCCCGTCCTCCAGGGCCAGCCCTCGCAGAACCTCGCGACAAACTCATCCCGTTGTCCCTAGGGTGAAGCGCGCAGGCGGCCGGAAGGGCGACCGGAAGGGGCGAGGGGACCGATGAGCGCGACGGGCAGGCCGTTACGGGCCCTGCCGCGGTACCACTGCGACGGGGGCGACCCCGGAGGCGGGACGCCCCCGTGCTCCCCGCAACCCGGTCAACGGACGCCGGTCACCCGGATGGGTGGCGATTTTCGGCCTAGTAGGCGCCATCGCGGCTGGCCGGGCCCTGGCCCACCGCACTGCACGCGCGGTGTTCTTCTCCGCAACATCGGTAACGTCAGCCGCCCCAGCACCTTCGGTAGCCAGAGCCCGGTCGCCCGCGCCGAAGCCGTAGCCACCCCCAATCCCCCGAAGGCTCCTTCGGACCACAAGCGAGGACAGGACATGAGCACCTACGACTTCGGGATCACCCCGGCCTACTTCGCCCGCATCGACCCCAGGAACGGCACACCCGACATCGAAACCCTCATGGACGTCGCGGACCGGCTCACCGAGGCACTGCGGGCCGAGTACCCCGGGATCGCCGGAAACGGGGAGGTCATCCAGGCGGAGCTGGCGCTGTCGGCGGAGGACGGCCTGCCGCCCAACCGGGGCCGGATCCGCACCGCACTGGAGAACGTCGCCATCACGGCGGGCGCGGGCACCGCCAGCCTCACCTTCACCCAGCACCTCCTGCACGCGCTCGGCCTGTGACCCCAGGAGAGCCGGTCATGCCGCGGAAGCCGGGGAACGGTCAGGCGCCCAGGGCCGCAAGCGCCGGCCGGCGGGCCGCGTCGTAGCGTTCCAGCAGCACCCGCGCCACCTCCGGCGCGGGACCCAGCACGTCCGCCAGTACGTCCGCCCCGGCCGCGCCCCGCGCGATGCGGTCCGGCAGAAAGCCGGGGGCCAGGACGTACGGTGCGACGGCGACCCGCTCGCAGCCGAGGGCGCGCAGTTCGGCCACCGCGTCCTCGGTGCGCGGAAGGGATGCGGAGGCGAACGCAGGTCGCACGGCGCACCAGCCGGTGTGCCGCCACTCCCGCGCGATTTCTGCGATCACTGCGATCGCCTCCGGGTCGGTGGACCCCGCCGAGGCCAGCACGACCCCGGTCGAGGACTTGTCGGCGGGCGTCAACCCCGCCTCGTACAGCCGTCGTTCCAGTGCCGACAACAGGAGCGGCGACGGACCCAGCACGTCCGCCTGCCGGATCCGCAGCCGCGTCGGCGCCTCCCGCAGCACGGCGGGGATGTCGGCCTTGGCGTGGAACGCGCGGGTCAGCAGCAGGGGCAGGGCGACGACGTCCTGGACGCCGTCCGCGGCCAGGGACTCCAGCACCCCGTGCACGGACGGCACGTTGAAGTCCAGGAAACCGGTCTCCACGCGCAGCCCCGGCCGCTGCGACCGCACCCGCTCCACGAGGGCGTGCACGGTCGCGGCGTGCCGTGGATCGCGGCTGCCGTGGGCGATGACGAGAAGGACCGGTTCGCGCATGCCGTGCCTCAGCCCTTCACCAGCAGGCCGCGGCTGCGCAGCACCCACCGCTCCAGCGGGCTGAAGACCAGCAGGTCGATGGCGATGCCGACGAACAGGATGAGCAGGATGGCCTCGAACACCATGGCCATGTCGCTGGCGGTGCGGGCGTTCTCCAGCAGCTGGCCGAGGCCCGTGCCCAGGTCGGGGAAGTTGGCGATGATCTCCGCGGCCATCAGGGAGCGCCAGGAGAAGGCCCAGCCCTGCTTCATGCCCGCCACATACCCCGGCAGGGCGGCCGGCAGAGTGACGTGCCAGGTGCCCTTCAGACCCGTGGCGCCCATCGTGCGGCCCGCGCGCAGGAACAGCGGCGGCACCTGGTCCACGCCGGACACCAGACCGTTGGCGATGGACGGCACGGCGCCGAGCAGGATCACCGCGTACATCATCGAGTTGTTCAGGCCCAGCCAGATCACCGCGGGCGGCACCCATGCCACCGACGGCAGCGACTGCAGACCGGACAGGATCGGGCCGATGGCCGCACGCACGAACCTCACCCGCGCCACCAGCAGGCCCAGCGGGGTGCCGATCAGCAGCGCGAGGCAGAAGCCGAGCAGACCGCGCGAGACGCTGGTCCAGATGTAGCCGAGCAGCTTGCCCTGCAGCCAGTCGTTGCGGAAGGCGTGCCAGACCGCGCCCGGCGTGGGCAGCTTGGTCGGATCGGCGACGATCTTCAGCGTGATCAGGCCCTGCCAGACCACCAGGACCACGACGATCGCGGTGACCGGCGGTACGACCTTGTCGACGAAGGTCCTGCTCAGCGGCGTACGGCCCGGCTGCGCGGTCTCCAGCGCGTCGAGGCCCGCCTCCACGCTCCCCGACTCCGGGGAGGTCGTCGTCTCAGTGCTGGCCATGGCGGCGGATCTCCCCACGCAGGACTTCGGTGATCTCCAGCGACAGTTCCGCCACGGGCGCGTCCTCGATGCGGCGCGGCTGCCGAATGTCGACCTCCCACTCCCGGGCCACCCGGCCCGGACGGGAGGACAGCAGCACGACACGCTGCGCGAGCCGCACCGCCTCGCGCACGTTGTGCGTCACGAACAGCACGGACAGCCCGGTCTCCGACCAGATGCGGGTCAGCTCGTCGTGCAGCACGTCCCGGGTGATGGCGTCCAGCGCCGCGAACGGCTCGTCCATCAGCAGCAGGTTGCTTTCCTGCGCGAGCGCGCGGGCCAACGCCACCCGCTGGCGCATACCGCCGGACAGCTCGTGCACGCGCTTGCCGTACGCGCCCTTCAGCCGGACGAGTTCGAGCAGTTCCTCGGCCCTGCCGCGCCGCTCGGACTTCGCCACGCCCCGCAGTTTCAGGGCGAGTTCGATGTTCTTGCCCGCGGTCAGCCACGGGAACAGGGCGTGTTCCTGGAACATCAGGGCCGGGCGGCCGTCGGTCGTGATGGACCCGGCGGTGGGCCGGTCCAGGCCCGCCACCAGGTTCAGCAGCGTGGACTTGCCGCAGCCCGAGGCCCCCAGGAGGGTGACGAACTCGCCGGGCGCGACATCGAGGGTGATGTCGTCCAGGACGAGCTGTTGCCCGCCGGGCGTCGCGAAGGACTTCGAGACATGCTCGAGGCGTGCGGCGTAATCGACCGACTCAGCGGCCTTGGCAAGGGTTGTGGCCATGGTCGTCACCTCCTGGGAACTCGTCGGGCTCTTGCGTCAGCTGCTGCCGAGACCGGCGTCGCCGACCGTGCTCTCGCCTGAGGCCCTGAGGACCTTGTTGAGGATCGTCAGGTCGTAGATCCCCTTGAGGTTCGGCTTGTCCAGCAGGCCGGCCTTGACCGCGTGCGCCGCCTCGGTGCCGAGGGTGGAGGCCAGCGGGTCGTCGGTGAACCGGATGGACTTCCAGGCCGGGTCGAGCACGTTGGCCGGGAGCGCCTTGCCGGAGTCCGCCGCCAGCTGCTCGTTCGCGGCCGCCTTCGCCTGGTCCGGGTTGGCGTTGATCCACTTGTTGGCCGCGACCGAGGCCTTCAGCACCGCCTCGACGGCCTTCGGGTGCTCCTTGAGGAAGGCCTGCCGCACGATGATGTTCGTGATCACGAACTTCTTGTCCGGCCACAGCGACGACTCGTCCAGCAGCACCTTGCCGCCCTCGGCGACCAGCTTCGACGCGGTCGGCTCCGGGACCCAGGCGCCGTCGACGGAACCGGACCTGTAGGCGTCCGGGGTGATCTTGTTGTCGGTGCGGACGACCGTGACGTCACCCTTGCCGCTCTGCGCGTCGACCTTCCAGCCCTGCTCGGCGGCCCAGTTGAGGAATGCCACGTCCTGCGTGTTGCCGAGCTGCGGGGTCGCGATCTTCTTGCCCTTGACGTCCTTGAGGGACGTGATCCTCTTGGGGTTCACGACCAGCTTGACGCCGCCGGAGGCCGAACCGCCGATGATCTTCAGGTTCTTGCCGTCGGACTTGGTGTAGCCGTTGATCGCCGGGGACGGGCCGATCCAGCCGATGTCGATGGAGCCGGAGTTGAGGGCCTCGATCTCGGACGGCCCGGCGTTGAAGGTGGCGTAGTCGGCCTTGGTGGCGCCCAGTTCCTTCTGGAAGAAGCCCTTCTGCACGCCGACCAGCGCGGTCGCGTGGGTCAGGTTTCCGAAGTACCCGATCTTGACGGAGTCGAGGCCGTCGATCTTCTTGGCCCCGGCGGCGACCTTGGCGGTGTCGTCGTTCTTGGCCTGGGAGCCGTATCCGCAGGCGGCCAGAGTGAGGAGGGGGAGCGCGGCGAGCGCGGATATGCTGCGACGGAACAGCTTCGAGCGGTTGGCAGGCACGGGAGGGGTTCCTCTCGTTGGCCCGGCGGTCACGTCTCTCAGGTCGTGGCCGGGAAGTCGGCAGGTCTTCGTCTACGGCGGTGGGGGGTGAGGGCGCGCAAGCGGTGCGCGTACGTCACAGCACACATCGCGCTACCCCGCCCTGCCCGCTGCCGAGGGCGCCGCTGCCGACGCGGCCGCCCTCCTTCGCGAACGTCGAGTAGACGTCGGTCGTCGTCATGGTCAGAAGTCCCAGCCGTCGTCTTCGGACTTGTCCTTGACCGGCTCGGGGGTGGCGAACGACTCGCCGACCATGCCCGCGGTGAGCGTGGTGCCGTCGCCGGGGTCGATCAGGATGAAGGAGCCCGTGCGGCGGGAGTCGGCGTAGGAGTCGAGCGGCAGCGGCTCGGCGGTACGGATCTTCACCCGGCCGATGTCGTTGGCGACGAGCTGTCCCGGGTGCGGATGCAGGGACAGGTCGTCGAGCGTGAGCCGGGACGGGATGTCCTTCACGATCGCCTTGACCGTGCGGGTGCCGTGCTTGAGCAGCACGCGGTGGCCGACGGTCAGCGGGGCGTCGGCCACGTGGCAGACGGTCGCCTCCACGTCCTGGGTGGTGGCCGGCGCGTCCTTCGTGGGCACGATCAGGTCGCCGCGCGAGACGTCGATGTCGTCCTGGAGCAGGATCGTCACCGACTGCGTCGTCCACGCCACGTCCACCGGCTCGCCCAGCAGGTCGATCCCGGAGATCCTCGTCGTCCGCCCCGACGGCAGGACGGTGACCTCCTCGCCGACGCGGAAGGTGCCCGCCGCGATCTGCCCCGCGTAGCCCCGGTAGTCCGGGTGCTCGGCGGTCTGCGGCCGGATCACGTACTGCACGGGCAGCCGGGCGTGGCAGTGCGCCAGATCGTGGCTCACGGGAACGGTTTCGAGGTGTTCCAGGACGGTCGGGCCGCCGTACCAGTCCATGTTCGCGGACGGCTCCACCACGTTGTCACCGGCCAGCGCCGAGATCGGGATCGCGGTTACCTCCGGCACGCCCAGCTCGGTCGCGTACGCCGTGAACTCCTCGGCGATCGCGGCGAACACGGACTCCTGGTACGCGACGAGGTCCATCTTGTTGACCGCGAGGACGACGTGCGGCACGCGCAGCAGAGCCGCGATCGCCGCGTGCCGGCGGGTCTGCTCGACCACGCCGTTGCGGGCGTCGACGAGGATCACGGTCAGCTCGGCGGTGGAGGCACCGGTGACCATGTTGCGGGTGTACTGCACGTGCCCGGGCGTGTCGGCCAGGATGAACCGGCGGCGCGGGGTGGCGAAGTAGCGGTAGGCGACGTCGATGGTGATGCCCTGCTCCCGCTCGGCGCGCAGGCCGTCGGTGAGCAGCGCGAGGTCCGGGCCGTCCTGGCCACGGCTCGCGGAGGCCCGCTCCACGGCCTCCAGCTGGTCGGTGAGAACCGACTTGGAGTCGTGCAGCAGCCGTCCGACGAGCGTGGACTTGCCGTCGTCGACGGAACCCGCGGTGGCGAACCGCAGCAGCGTGGTGGCCGAGAGCGCCTCGGTCGTGATCGTGCTCATGGCTAGAAGTACCCCTCGCGCTTGCGGTCTTCCATCGCGGCCTCGGACAGCTTGTCGTCGGCGCGGGTCGCGCCCCGCTCGGTGAGCCGGGACGCGGCGATCTCGGCGATCACGGCGTCCAGCGTGGTGGCGTCGGAGTCCACGGCGCCGGTGCAGGACATGTCACCGACGGTGCGGTAGCGCACCTGCCGCTTCTCCACGGTCTCGCCGTCCTTCGGGCCGCCCCACTCGCCGGCCGTCAGCCACATGCCGCCCCGCTGGAACACCTCGCGCTCGTGCGCGAAGTAGATCTGCGGCAGCTCGATGCCCTCACGTTCGATGTACTGCCACACGTCCAGCTCGGTCCAGTTGGACAGCGGGAACACCCGCACGTGCTCGCCGGGGGCGTGCCGGCCGTTGTACAGGTTCCACAGCTCCGGCCGCTGGCGGCGCGGGTCCCACTGGGAGAACTCGTCGCGCAGCGAGAACACCCGCTCCTTGGCGCGCGCCTTCTCCTCGTCGCGGCGTCCGCCGCCGAACACCGCGTCGAACTTCTCGCTCTGGATCTTCTCCGTCAGCGGAAGCGTCTGCAGCGGGTTGCGGGTGCCGTCGGGACGCTCCTTGAGTACACCCCGGTCGATGTAGTCCTGTACGGAGGCCACATGGAGACGCAGCCCATGTGCGGCCACCACACGGTCCCGGTACTCAAGGACCTCGGGGAAGTTGTGTCCCGTGTCCACATGCAGCAGCGAGAACGGCACCGCCGCCGGGGCGAACGCCTTCAGCGCCAGGTGCAGCATGACGATCGAGTCCTTGCCACCGGAGAAGAGAATCACCGGGTTCTCGAACTCGCCCGCCACCTCGCGGAAGATGTGCACCCCCTCGGACTCCAGCGCGTCCAGGTGCGACAGGGCGTACGGGCTGTCCGTACCGTCCTCGACCTTGGCCACGGTCGTCATGCCAGTCCCCTCTCGCTCAGCAGGGCGTACACGGACGCCGCGGACTCCTGCACGGTCTGGTACTGCGACTCGATCCGCAGATCCGGCGCCTTCGGTTCCTCGTAGGGGTCGTCGACACCCGTCAGCCCGGACAGCTCGCCCGCGGCCTGCTTGGCGTACAGCCCCTTCACATCGCGCACGCTGCACACCTCGACGGGGGTGGCCACATGGATCTCCAGGTACGGCGTCCCGTTCTCCGCGTGCCGCCCCCGTACCGCCTCCCGGCTGTCGGCGTACGGCGCGATCACCGGCACCAGAGCCTTGACGCCGTTGCGGGCGAGCAGTTCGGCGAGGAAACCGATGCGCTGGACGTTGGTGTGCCGGTCCTCGCGGGAAAAGCCGAGGCCCGCCGAGATGAACTCGCGGATCTCGTCGCCGTCGAGCACCTCGACGCGGTGGCCGTCGGCACGCAGCCGGCCGGCCAGCTCGTGGGCGATGGTGGTCTTGCCGGCGCTCGGCAGACCCGTGAGCCAGACGGTGGCTCCGGTGGTCACGTCGTTCTCCTGAAGAGTGTGATGGTTCGTCATCCGTGCAGCCCGCACTCGGTCTTGGCGCGGCCCGCCCAGCGGCCGGCGCGCGCGTCCTCGCCTTCCAGGACCCGGCGGGTGCAGGGGGCGCAGCCGATGGAGGCGTAGCCGTCCATCAGCAACGGGTTGGTGAGCACGCCGTGCTCGGTGACGTAGGCGTCCACGTCGTCCTGGGTCCAGCGGGCGATCGGGGAGACCTTGACCTTCTGCCGCTTCTCGTCCCAGCCGACGACCGGGGTGTTCGCCCGGGTCGGGGACTCGTCGCGGCGCAGGCCGGTCGCCCACGCCTGGTAGCCCTTCAGCCCCTCCTCCAGCGGCTGCACCTTGCGCAGCTTGCAGCACAGGTCGGGGTCGCGGTCGTGCAGCCTCGGACCGTACTCCGCGTCCTGCTCGGCGACCGTCTGCTTCGGCGTCAGGGTGATGACGTTGACGTCCATCACGGCCTCGACGGCGTCGCGGGTGCCGATGGTCTCCGGGAAGTGGTAACCGGTGTCGAGGAAGACCACATCCACGGGGGCCTCGCCCTTCGACACCCGGGAGGCGAGATGGGCGACGACGGCGTCCTCCATGGACGAGGTGACGCAGAACTTCGTGCCGAAGGTGTCGACCGCCCACTGCAGGATCTCCAGGGCGGAGGCGTTCTCCAGGTCGCGGCCCGCCTGCTCGGCGAGCGCCTTCAACTCCTCGCTCGTACGGTCTTCCTGAGCCGTCGTCATGTCTGTGGGTCCCCTCCGTTGTCGGCTTGCTGAAGGCCCCGGGCCAGCAGCCCGAGGAACTTCAGCTGGAATGCGCGGTTGCACGCCCCGCATTCCCAGGCGCCGTGGCCCTGCTCGCCCGGACGCAGGTCCTCGTCGCCGCAGTAGGGGCAGTAGAAGGGCGCGGCGCGCTCCGTCACGACAGAGCCTCCTCGCCGGCCCGCGCGGCCCAGGCGGCGAACCGCTCGCCGTCCTCGCGCTCGGCCTGGAACCGCTTCAGCACCCGCTCGACGTAGTCGGGCAGCTCATCCGCGGTGACCTTCAGCCCGCGCACCTTGCGGCCGAAGCCCGGCTCCAGGCCGAGGGCGCCGCCGAGGTGCACCTGGTAGCCCTCGACCTGCTCGCCCTTGTCGTTGAGCATGAGCTGGCCCTTGAGGCCGATGTCCGCGACCTGGATACGGGCGCAGGCGTTCGGGCAGCCGTTGAGGTTGATGGTGATCGGCTCGTCGAAGTCCGGCAGGCGGCGCTCCAGTTCGTCGATCAGCGTCGAGCCGCGCTGCTTGGTCTCGACGATGGCGAGCTTGCAGAACTCGATGCCGGTGCAGGCCATGGTGCCGCGCCGGAAGGAGGACGGCCGGGCGGTGAGGTCCAGCGCCTCCAGGCCCTCGACCAGCGAGTCGACCTTGTCCTGCTCGACATCGAGGACGATCATCTTCTGCTCGACGGTGGTGCGCACCCGGCCCGAGCCGTGTGCCTCCGCGAGATCGGCGATCTTCGTCAGCGTGGCGCCGTCGACGCGGCCGACCCGCGGGGCGAAACCGACGTAGAACCGGCCGTCCTTCTGCCGGTGCACACCGATGTGGTCGCGCCACTGCTGCACGGGCTGCTCGGGCGCGGGCCCGTCGGTCAGCCTGCGCCCTCCCAGGTACTCGTCCTCCAGCACCTGACGGAACTTCTCCGCGCCCCAGTCGGCGACGAGGAACTTCAGCCGGGCCCGGTTGCGCAGCCGGCGGTAGCCGTAGTCACGGAAGATCGAGATGACGCCCTCGTAGACGTCCGCGACCTCCTCCAGCGGCACCCAGGCGCCGAGCCGCACGCCCAGCTTGGGGTTGGTGGACAGACCGCCGCCCACCCAGACGTCGAAGCCCGGGCCGTGCTCGGGGTGCCGTACGCCGACGAAGGCCACGTCGTTGATCTCGTGCACGACGTCCAGCAGCGGCGAACCCGAGATGGCCGTCTTGAACTTCCGGGGGAGGTTCGAGTACGCCTTGTTGTTCAGGACGCGGCGCTTCATCTCCTCCAGCGCGGGGGTGGCGTCGATGATCTCGTCCTCGGCGATACCGGCGACCGGCGAGCCGATCATCACACGCGGGGTGTCACCGCAGGCGGTGACGGTGGACAGGCCCACGCCCTCCAGCCGCTCCCAGATCTCGGGCACGTCCTCGATCCGGATCCAGTGGTACTGCACGTTCTGCCGGTCGGTGATGTCCGCGGTGCCGCGCGCGAACTCCTGGGAGATCTCACCGATGACCCGCAGCTGCTGGGTGGTCAGCGCGCCGCCGTCGATGCGCACCCGCATCATGAAGTAGCGGTCGTCCAGCTCCTCCGGCTCCAGCACCGCCGTCTTGCCGCCGTCGATACCGGGCTTGCGCTGGGTGTACAGCCCCCACCAGCGCATCCGGCCGCGCAGGTCGCTGGGGTCGATCGAGTCGAAACCGCGCTTGGAGTAGATCGTCTCAATGCGTGTCCGCACATTGAGACCGTCGTCATCCTTCTTGACCTGCTCGTTGCCGTTGAGCGGGGTGAAGTGACCCACCGCCCACTGACCCTCACCACGGTGACGGCTCACCCTGCGGCGGGGCGCGGAGGCGGCGGGGTTCGACGGAGTGGCGGCCATGGTTCTACGTCCTTCGGGACCGGTGGGAAGCGGCTCTCACCTGCACATGCGCGCGCACGCGGGCAGGCGTGCGCGTCGTTGCGCAGGGAAAAATCAGGCAGAGGGTTCGCGGCGGTGCTGGGGCGCTCAGCTCGCCGGACAGATGGCGCTGGACATGCGGCCGAGGTCGACGTGCCGCCGACTCACCAAGGCAATTCCAGTTCCAGACATGACGGAAGCGTGTCATGGTGATCTGGACACAGTCCAGCTTTATCCATCATGCGGACACCCTTGTCCCGGAATATGGGACAAGGGTGTCGTCGCTCACATGACCTGCGGGAAAGCTTGTCCCGGCAGGTCGGACGGGGTATCAGGCCGGGTGTGCGCCGGGCCAGGGCCCGGGCGCCGGCGCATCCGGCTCCAGCTCGACCTTGGTGTCGAACAGTGTGAAGCCGCGCCGCTGGTAGTTGTCCATGGCGAACTCGCCGTCCTTGCTGCAGGTGTGCAGCCACACCCGCTTCGTCGGCGTCAGCTGCGGCCACCGCTCGGCCAGGTCCCAGGCACGCGCCGTACCGTGCGACAGCAGATGGCCGCCGATGCGCCGTCCGCGGAAGGCGGGGATCAGCCCGAAGTAGACGATCTCGACCACGCCCTCGTCCTGCGACTCCAGCTCCACATAGCCGGCCGGGGTGCCCCGGTCGTAGGCCACCCAGGTCTCCACCCCGGGCCGGTCCAGGTGCTCCTGCCACCGGGCGTACGCCCAGCCCAGCCGGTCGGTCCAGCGGATGTCGCCGCCGACCGAGGCGTACAGGAAGCGGCTGAACTCGGGGGAGGGAACCTCGGCGCGGACGATCCGGACATCGCCCTCGGGCGCGGCGGCGGGCAGAAGGTCGGCCGGCGAGGTCTGCTCCAGGGACCAGGTGGTGACGGGGACGCTGCTCATGCGGGCCAGGGAATCATTCCGTCCCCCGGTCTGTCGATCGACCTGGTCAAGTGACGGGGCGGGGGTATCTCGGGTCCGGCTCCGCGGCAGGACCGGCTCAGGGGCTGGACGGGGGATCGGGTCGCTTCAGCGGCTGTTCCGGTGGCAGGGTCGGCTCAGGGGGTTGTTCCGGCGGCAGGCAGGCAGGCAGGCAGGCAGGTCAGGCCAGGGGCCGTTCGGGCCGTTCGGGCCGTTCGGGCCGGTCAGGGGTTGGTCGGGGGAGCGGGTGGCCTCAGGGGTCGGTCTGGTGCCGGGCCTGGCCCAGGGGTTGGCTCGGCGGGTGGGCCACCCACAGCTGGATCGGTGAGTGGGGCGGTCCTGGGGCCGGTCCGGGGGGTGGGTCGCTTCAGCGGCTGGTCCGGTGGCGGGGGCGGGTCAGGGATTGGGCGGGGGAGTGGGTGGCCTCAGGGGCCCTCTGATTGCGGGCCTGGCTCGGGGGTTGGGCCGGCGGGGGTGGGTCATTCGGGGCCGGGGGCGGTGAGCAAGCCAGTGCCGAGGCTGCTCCGGGGAGTGGGTTACCTCAGCGGATGGTCCGGCGGGGGAGCCCGGCCCAGGGGGGCGAGTGGGCAGCACGAGCCGGTCCCGCGGGCGAGTCACCCAGGGTCGCTTCAGTGGATCTTCGTCCCAGGGCGTGGGTCGAACGGTGTGGTCAGTGCAGGGAGCGGTCCAGCTCGGCCAGGGGCATGGCGAAGAGCATGCGGTCCGTCAGCGACCACACCTCGCCCGTCTCCTGCCAGTAGGACAGGGCACCCGCCGCCTCGGCCCAGCAGCGGTGGGAGCCGTCCGCGCCGCAGCGCGCAGCCTTCGCCCCGCCGGCGTCCTGTCGCCACAGCGTGCCGTGTCCGTCCCATGAGCCGGGCAGACGTCCCACATACCAGGACGCGTCCTCCGCGCCGGGCTGCCAGTACGACAGCACGCCCCGGATTCCCGCCGCCCGGGTCCGGTACGCCTCCGCCGCCGTGACCCGCCCCGCGGCGTCCGTGGCGAGCAGCCCCCCACGCGCCGGATCCGTGCTCAACGCGTACCGCCACAGCCGGGCGTTCCGCTCGCCGTCCGGCGCGGTCCACTCCGCGGCGACCAGACTGTCCGGCACCGTGCCCCGGTCGACGGCGAGCGCGCCGGGACAGGGCGGGCCGGAGCGGTCGCAGCGCCCCCCGGTGAAGCGGTAGGAGCCGATCGCGGGCATCACATAGCGGTAGCCGTCGGCGGACCAGCCGCCGGGCACCCGGCCGATCGCGGGCCCGTCGACGCCCACGCGCTGGATCCGGTCGAGGTCGTAGACATACAGCGCGTCGGCGCCGCCGGTCCTCGCGGTGACCAGCAACTTGTCCTGGTACCAGACCATCCCGGAGATCTCGGAGGCCAGCGCCCGGTAGTCGCGGCCGCCGTCGACCGGCACCACCAGCAGCACCCAACGGTAGGAGAGGCGGGCCGGGTCGTCGGCGTTCACGAAGGCCACCCTGGCCAGCCCCCGCTCGGCCGCCCGGCCGGTGGAGGTGCTGTGGGTCCAGCCGGCGAGCAGGACCCGGTGGGTGCCCCAGACGCCGTCGTCGTCGGCGTCCCCGGACGTCGTCACCGATGCCGGCCGCCAGCCGGTGGCGTCGGAGTCGGCCGGGTCCCAGCAGTAGCCGCGGGTGGCGGACGGGGTGACGGGCAGGGACGCGCGGTCGGCGGAGGAACAGTCGGAGGAGGTGCGCATCGCGCGGTCGGCGCTCGCCAGGACGGAGTCCACGCCGACCGGGTGGCCCATCGCGGCGGAGAGCCGGTCCAGTGTGCGGGCGGGGACCAGCTGCTCCTGGAGCCGCAGCCGGCCGGTGTCCGCGGGGGAGGAGAGCGGCTTGAGCGCGCCGGGGCTGTCGGTGACGTCCGCCTGGGAGGCGCTGATCAGGGTGGCGGCCGCGGTGAGCGCCAGCGCGGTCCCGGTCAGGACCGCGCGCAGTGCAGCGCCCCTCCTGCGCCGGCGGTGTCTGCCGCGATGCTTCATCTCGTCCCCTTCTCCAGGGCTCCTTCGCCGCCGGGGCGCGCCGGCCGGTGGCGGACCAACTGCGCCCGACGGCCCGTACGTTGACGCGTGAAGCGGCTGGGAAGACCCTCATGGGATGCTACGGCAGCAACGGCCCGCGCAGGGCGAAGACCCCGCAAATATGCTGAAGACACGCTCACCGGTCGGCGGGTCCGCCGCACTGCGCGGCCGTCCGCCTCCGCGTGATCGCCGGAGCCGTCGAGGAGAGCAGCAGGTCACCGGGGTTGTCGGGGAGAAGTACCTCGATCTCCGTGTCTTCGCGGAAACGATACGGCCGATGCTGCAGAAGTTCCCCGCAGTACCGTCGTATCCGGGACATCTCAGCCCGTACCGTCACCGTGCGCGAGGGATCCCCGAACAGATCCTCGGCGAGGGCCGCCGCCCCCCGGCCCGCGCGATGCGCGGCGAGCAGATACAGCAACTCGGCGTGTCGGGGGCTGAGTTCACGCGACCAGGAACCCGCCGATCCGGACACCGTCAGCGTGTTGCGGCCCGGCCTGCCCAGATCCAGCACGATCCGCGTGGCCGTGCCGACCGGTTCCTCGGCCGCCCGCAGCAGCCAGCCCCCGGCCAGCGGCTCCACCGCGCACGAACCCAGCGACGGCAGCCACCGGCGGCCCGGCGCCAGCGCCTTGGGCAGCGCGACGCGCCGTACGTACGGCATCCCGGACACCGCCGCCGACCAGCCGTCCCGGTCCACCGCCAGCGCCCGCCCGTCCAGCCGGGCGAGCACCGGCGCCGCCACCGACCGCAGCCGCTCCAGCGAGTCCAGGTGCATCTCCCGCAGCCGCGCCTCGGCCAGCTTGGCCACCGAGTCCACCCAGGCGAGGGTTGCCGGATGCATGGTCTCCAGCGGGCCGCTGACGTCCACCACACCGATCAGCCGGCCGTCCCTGGGGTCGGTGATCGGCGCGCCGGTACAGGTCCAGGCGGCGTGCGAGCGGACGAAGTGCTCGGCGGCGAAGACCTGCACGGGCCGCCGCACGACCGCCGGGGTGCCCACCCCATTGGTGCCGACGACGTCTTCCCGCCAGTCCGCGCCGAGTTCGAAGCCCAGCCCGTCCGCCTTGCGCAGCACCGGCGGGGACCCCTCCCGCCACAGCACCCGCCCGTCGGCGTCGGCGACGACCATGATGTGCTGGGCGACGTCGGCGACCGAAAGCAGACCCTGGCGCAGCACCGGCAGGACGTGCCTGAGCGGTGACTCCTCGCGCCGGCGCCGCACTTCGTCGGAGGACAGCAGTCCGGATCTGAAGTCGTGGTCGGGATCGACACCGCTGCGCAGCATCCGTCCCCAGGACTCCTCGATCACCGGCCGGGGCGCGATCCTCGCCCGCTGACCGGCGAGGGTGGCGTCGCGTACCTCGTTCAGCAGCCGCGCCGCCAGGGTCGCGTCCATGACGGCCAGGCGCGCCACGTTCATCGGCGGGTTCACCACGGGGGTCCTCCCGGAAAGGGCGTCGAACATACTTGTCAAGCAATCCGGGCGGCGGTTTCCGGCCCGGCTGTGCCTCTCATACTGCCGCTCCGGGCAGGCCGGAGGCACACACTCCGCGCATGTGCACCGATAAGTTGCAACCCCCTGCAACCCTGGTGGACGGTCGGAGGGTGGCCGAGACTTGACCCGACGCGGTGTCGCGTCCGCGGGCTTAACGGGCCCATGAGGTGGGGGTGGTGCCGTGTCGGCGCAGCACCACCCCCACCGGGGGTCTGGCCGACTGCGCTCGGTGCGGCCGGCGCTTCAGAGTGCCGGACGGGCTCGTTCCACAATCGACGCCAGGTCCAGGCCCGTTGGCAGCGTGCCGAACGACGCTCCGTGGTCTCCGCCCAGTCGGGACGCGCAGAAGGCGTCTGCCACTTCCGGTGGGGCATGCCGGACCAGAATGGAACCCTGGAGCACCAGTGCGAGGCGCTCCACGAGCCGTCGTGCGCGGCCCTCGACGGAGTCCAGGTCGGCGAGTTCGGTGAAGAGGTCCTTCACGGCGCGGTCGAGGCGGTTGTCGGCGCCGTGGGTCCGGCCGATCTCGGTCAGGCAGGCGTCGAGTGCCCCCGGCTCGCGTTGCAGCGCCCGGAGCACGTCCAGTGCCTGAACGTTTCCGGCGCCCTCCCAGACGGAGTTCAGCGGTGACTCCCGTACCAGCCGGGGCAGGCCCGACTCCTCGACGTAACCGTTTCCGCCCAGGCACTCCGCGGCCTCGACCGCAACGGGCGCACAGCGCTTGGTGATCCAGTACTTGGCGGCCGGCACCGCCAGCCGCAGAAAGGCGCGCTCCTGTTCGCCGCCGTCGTCGCAGGCGGCCGCCAGCCTGAGCGTGAGCGCGGTCGCCGCCTCCGACTCCAGCGCGAGGTCGGCGAGGACGTTGCGCATCAGCGGCTTGTCGATCAGCTTCCCGCCGAACGCCTCCCGGTGGGCGCAGTGGTGCACGGCCTGTGCCACCGCCTGCCGCATCAGGCCCGCCGAGCCCAGCGCGCAGTCCAGCCGGGTCGCCGCGACCATCCCGATGATCGTCCGCACTCCGCGCCCCTCCTCGCCCACCCGGCGCGCCCAGGTGCCGGCGAACTCCACCTCGGCCGAGGCGTTGGACCGGTTGCCGAGCTTGTCCTTCAGGCGCTGGATGAGGAAGACGTTGCGGCTGCCGTCGGGCAGGACACGCGGCACCAGGAAACAGGTGAGGCCTTCCGGGGCCTGCGCCAGCACCAGGAAGGCGTCCGACATCGGCGCGGAGCAGAACCACTTGTGCCCGGTCAGCTCGTAGGCGCCCGCCTCCGCGAGCGGCCGGGCCTCGGTGGTGTTCGCGCGGACGTCGCTGCCGCCCTGCTTCTCGGTCATGCCCATGCCGAAGAGTACGCCGGGCTTGTGCGCGGCGGGCCTCAGCTCACGGTCGTACACCGTGGACGTCAGCCGCGGCTCCCACTCGGCGGCGAGCTCGGGGTCGGTGCGCAGCGCCGGCACCGCAGCGTGGCTCATCGACAGCGGACAGCAGTTGCCCGCCTCGACCTGGGTCCAGACCAGGAAGCCGGCGGCCCGGCGGACGTGACCGGACGGGCGGGTCCAGGCGCCGGTCAGCCCCGCCGAGACACCCTTGCCGAGCAGCCGGTGCCAGGCCGGGTGGAAGTCGACCTCGTCGATCCGGTGGCCGTAGCGGTCGTGGGTGCGCAGCCGGGGCGGGTGCTCGTTCGCCTGCACCGCCCACTCCTGCAGCTGCGCCGAGCCCGCGGCGCGGCCCAGCGCGGACAGCTCCGAGCACACCTCGTCGAGCACGTCCGGACCGGTGTGCCGCTCGACGGCCGCCACGAGGGCCCGGTCGGCGGCGAAGACGTCGTAGCCGGCCAGGGGAGGCGGCTGGTTCGTCACGGTGTGGGTGGAGGTGCCTGCCATGATTGCGAACCTACCCGGGACAGCGGCGGTGATGGCCTCCAGAGTGGCACAGGTGCCCCCGCCGGGCGCGCAGGATGTGCTCACCTGCCCCGGAAGGTGAGGCGGGTCCGGTGCTGCGGATACCTTTGGGTCGTGCAGCCAGCAAGTGAACCCCCCGAGCGGACCACGGGTCGCCTCCACCGGGCCAGAGCCCTGTACCGGAACGTATCCAAGCGCAGGACCGCCTGGCTGCTGCTCAAGGACACCGTCAACTCCTGCATGGAGTACCGCATCCTGGGCCTGGCGGCCGAGGCGGCGTTCTTCACGCTGCTGTCCGTGCCGCCGCTGCTGCTCTGCCTCATCGGGCTGCTCGCCTACGTCGACACCTGGACCGGCGCCCACACCATCAGCAGCCTGGAGACCAACATCCTCGAGGCCTCCCGGACGGTCCTGTCCGACAAGGGCGTGAAGGAGATCACCCAACCGATCCTGCACGACGTGATGAGGGGCCGGCCCGACGTCATCTCCATCGGCTTCGTCTTCGCCCTGTGGTCGGGATCGCGCGCGGTGAACGTCTTCATCGACACCATCACCGTGATGTACGGCCTCGACGGCGTGCGGGGCATCGTCAAGACCCGGATGATGTCGTTCCTGCTGTTCATCGTGGCGCTGCTGATCGGCTCGGTGGCCCTGCCGCTGATGGTGGCGGGCCCCGACGCGGTGGTGCGGGTGGTGCCCTGGTCGGCGACGGTGGTCCAGGTCCTGTACTGGCCGGTCGTCATGGTCCTGTCCATCGTCTTCCTGACGACCCTGTACCACGTGTCCGTGCCGGTCCGCTCCCCGTGGATCGAGGACGTCCCCGGCGCCCTCGTGGCCCTGGCCATGTGGGTCCTCGGCAGCTTCCTGCTGCGGATCTACCTCGTGCACACCATCGAGGGCGCCACGATCTACGGCTCCCTCGCCGCCTCCGTCGCCGTGCTCCTGTGGATCGGCGTGGCGGCCTTCGCCGTCCTCGTCGGCGCGGCCGTGAACGCCGCCATCGACCGGGTCTGGCCCGCCGCCGCCACGGCAGCCGCCCGCGCCGCGAACGAGCGGATGCGCGAGGCCCAGGTCGCCGAGTACGTCGCCCGGGCCGCGGCGGCCCGCGAAGCCGACCCCGACGACCCCGACATGCCCTCCGAGTTCCCCGAGCGCTGGTCCCGCTTCCTGCCCCCGGAGGACGTCACGGCCCGCCTGCGCACCCACGCCAGGCACACCCACCACGGGCACAAGAGCAACGGCCGGGACCCGCACGAGGCCGACGGCCGACATCCGCACGAGGACGACGGGCGGCCTCCGCACGACACCGACGAACGGCATCCCCATGGGGTCAACGGGGACGGGGGCACGGGACGGCAGTGGACGTGACCGGCGGGCCGTAAGAGCGTGCGGCCTGCGGGCCGTGGGGGGCCTGCGGCGTGCTGACGGGGCATGCGCGTCCTGACCGTGCTCCGGGGCGCCGGGCAACTGCTCGACGGCCGCCCCGGCACACTCGCCGCCGCCACGCTGCCCACGGACGCGGTGCCGCGGCTCGCCGGAGTCCTCTCGCTTCTCCTGCTCGCACCGACCGCCGCGGCCGGCGCCGCCCGCACCCGCCGCTCCCGCATCCGCCACGGCCTCCGGCTCTTCGGCCCCCCGCCGTCGGAGGCAGTACCGGTGATCCCGCCCCGGCACCACAGCCGACGGCCACCGGCGGCGGCATACGCACCCCGGCGACATAGGCTGGCACCCGTGTACACCGAGCGGGCGTCCCGGCTGACCGGTGCGGTCGTGTGGACGAACACCCCGGACGGGACCGGCGGCGGGCCGGTGCTGCCCGACGGCTGCATGGACCTGCTGTGGAGCGAGGGCCGGCTGCTGGTAGCGGGCCCCGACACCCGCCCGTACGTCCCCGGGGGCCCGCCCCGCTCCTGGGCCGGCGTCCGCTTCTTCCCCGGCACCGCGCCGGCCCTGCTCGGCGTGCCCGCGCACGAACTGCGCGACCTGCGGGTCGACCTGGCCGACATCTGGCCCGCCGCCCGGGTCCGGCTGCTGAGCGAGCGCGTCGCGGACGCGCCCGACCCGACGGCGGCACTGGAGGACATCGCCCTGAACCGGGCAGCGTGGAGCACGGCCCCCGACCCGCTGCTGCACCGGCTGGTGGAGTGCCTGGGCGAGGGTCACCCGGTGTCGGCCACGGCAGCCGAACTGGGCATCGGCACAAGGACCATGCACCGCCGCTGCCTGGACGCGTTCGGCTACGGACCCAAGACCCTGGCCCGCATCCTGCGCCTGCAACGGGCGCTGGCGCTGGCCCGCTCCGGGACGCCGTACGCCGAGACGGCCGTCCGCGCCGGGTATGCGGATCAGCCCCACCTCGCGCGTGAGGTACGGGAGTTGACGGGTATGCCGCTCGGTCGGCTACTCGGCGGCGGGTAGCGGGGCGAACAGGTCGACGCCGTTGCCGTCGGGGTCGTGGACGGTGGCGTACCGCTGGCCCCAGAACGCGTCCCACGGCTTCAGCTCTCCGTGGTACCGGGCGTTCACCAGGTTCTCGTACAGGGCGTCGACATCGGCGGGCGAGTCGCACCGGAAGGCGAGCCCGACGCGGCCACCGCGCTCGGGCGGCCGCCAGCCGGAGTGGAAGGAGCGCACGGTCTCCTCGGTGTCCAGCGCGAAGATCAGGCCGCCGGGCAGCTCGGCATCGACGTGCGGCTGCTCTTCGGACCCCTCGGGAAAGACGAGTCCGAGGCGACGATAGAAGGCGAGCGCGGCGGCCATGTCGGACGTCACCACGCCGATCAGGGCGAATCGTGGAGTCATGCCGGCACCGTAGGCGGGCGGTCGACGGCCGGTCTTGAAGGAATCGGACACCCGGAGGGGACGTGGGGATGGGAAAGAGATGTTGCCCGGTGGCACTCCAGCGGGGACGGTCCCGCTGATCGGCGTGGGAGGGAGTGGCTGTTGGGCGATGTGTTCGTGTGTGCCGGGTGCGGTGCGGAGCTGACGGTTCAACTGACGCGGGTCGCGCTGCCGGTGGCGGAGGGGCACAGGTACGGGCATGGGATGCTCCCGGCCCTGATGGAGGCGGGGACGCACGCCGTGGACCCGCAGCCTGCGCCCCCGCGCCCTGCCCTCCCCGCCTCAGCCGAAGCCGACCGGCCCGTGGGGTGTGTCCACCGTGAAAGAAAGTGCGACCGGTCCCGCCGTGAGGCGCAGCCCCGTGTTCAGGGCCGTCAGCGGGCCGCGTACCTCCTCCGGGGTCGGCGCCGTGGCGGAGACCTCCAGCAGGGGGGCGACCGGCAGATCCGAGGCCGTGGGGTGGGGGGAGGCGCCCCAGTCGATCAGGAACGGGACCAGACCGCAGGGGTGGGCGTGTCCGCTGTCGGTCAGTCGCCACCGCAGCACGGTGCCGTCGGGGGTGCGGCGGTTCATCGGGTGCACGGGGCCGGGGTCGTAGCCCCGCGCGCGAGCCGTCGTGATCGCCGCGTCCAGGTCGGGCGGGCTGATCGCCCAGGTCAGCGTGCGTGGGCCGGGCAGCCGGTCGACCCCGAACGGACGCGGACCGGCGGGCTCGCCCTGCTCGGGGTCGGGGCCGAGGATCTCCAGATAACTGCGGCCGCCCAGACCCACCAGATGGTTGCGCGTGCCGAGGCCCGGATGCGCACCGCCGGGCACGGGCGTCACCCCGGTCCGCCGCGCGAAGTCGGCGACGGTCGCCGCCAGGTCGGGCGTGGCGAGGACGAGGTGGTCCAGGAGCGGGGGAATGGCGTTCATGCCCGGCGAGGCTACGGTCAGCACCCCTGCGGTTCAAGGGAGTTGGAGCGGGCCCGGGCGTCCGCGGCTTAGGGTCGTCGCATGGCCGCGCGACTGCTGCTGTACACCCGCACCACGGACTACCGCCACGCCTCCATCCCGGACGCCGTCGCCGCCGTACGCGCGCTCGGCCGGTTCGCCGTCGAGCACACCGAGGACCCCGCGGACCTCGAACGGCCGCTGGAGGCGTACGCGGCCGTCGTCTTCCTCTCCACCAGCGGCGATGTGCTGACCCCGGCCGGCCGGGAGCGGCTCGCGCTCTACGTCGGCTCCGGCGGCGGCTTCGCCGGGGTGCACGCGGCGGCCTGCACCGAGTACGGCTGGCCGTACTACGGCGAACTCCTCGGCGCCCGCTTCGTCCGGCACCCCGCCCTCCAGCCCGGCCGGGTCGTCGTCGAGGACCCCGGCCACCCCGCGACCCGCGGGCTGCCGGCCGTCTGGGACTTCACCGACGAGTGGTACGACTTCGAGGCGAGCCCCCGCGGACGGGTCCGGGTGCTGCTGAGCGCCGACGAGGCGTCGTACGACGGCGGCGGGATGGGCGCGGACCATCCGCTGGCCTGGTGCCGTGAGCAGGGCCCGGCAGGCGGTCGCGTCTTCTGCACCGCACTCGGTCACGCCGCCGATGCCTACCGCGACCCGGACTTCCTGGCCCACCTGGGCGGCGGGCTCCGCTGGGCGGGGCGCGTCCCCGCGTGACGTTTCTGCGGTGAACCGGTTCCGCCATTGGGGTGAGTAAAGCTCGCACATATAGAAGTTCACGTGAATATCTAGAGATGCTCTTGTCTTGGCAAAGGGCGTTGAGACGTGTCGGCCATCCGGCCTCGCGTCACCCACCCACAGGAGGAGCCGGACCTTGACTCACGGTAAGAAGCTGCGCGAGCGCATCGCCGGGCCCGGGACCACACCGCTGATCGGCGTGTACGACATGTACTCGGCGTCGATCGCGGCCAAGCACTACGACGGCATGTTCGTTTCGGGCTTCGGCTTCGCGGCCTCGTACTACGGACTGCCGGACATCGGATTCATCGCCTGGCCCGACATGGTGGCCTTCGTCCAGCGGCTGCGGGGCGCCTTCCCGCACCACCACCTGCTCGTCGACATCGACGACGGGTACGTCGACCCCGAGGTCGCCTGTCACGTCGTCGAGGGGCTGGAGCGCATCGGCGCCTCCGGTGTGATCCTGGAGGACCAGAAACGGCCCCGCCGCTGCGGTCACGCCGACGGCAAGCAGGTGCTCCCGCTGGACGAGTACCTGGAGAAGCTGGACAGGGTCCTGGAGACCCGTAGGGACCTGGTCGTCGTCGCCCGCACGGACGCCACCGACGAGGACGACATCCTGCACCGCGCCGAGCGGCTGGCCGCGACCGACGCCGATGTGGTCCTGGTCGACGGGGTGCGCAGCGTCGAGTGGATCAAACGCATCCGCAAAGTCGTCGGAGACAAGCCGCTGCTGTTCAACCAGATCGCCGGCGGCAAGTCGCCCCGGCTGTCCCTCGGCGAACTGTCCGACCTCGGCGTCGACGTCGCGATCTACAGCACGCCGTGCCTGTTCGCCGCGCACGAGGCGATGGACACCGCACTCTCCGGGCTGAAGGCGGCCGACGGCCGGCTGCCGGAGGTGGACCCCGCGAGCGGGGTCGGCGTGAAGGCCGCCACCAGCCTGCTGGAGCGCAACATCGCCCGCGACCGGCTCGTGGCCGAGGAGGTGGGCGTGTGACCGGTGCCGTACCCCGGCTCGGGATCGCCGCGGTAGCGACCGCCGCGCTGCTCGGGGCGGGCGCCGTGCCCGCGGCCGCGTCCGGAAGCCTGATCACCGTCATCGACAACTCCCACGCCGACTCGTGGCTGGAGGTCGACCGCACGGCCAACGTCCAGACCGGCAAGGGCACAGCAGGAAGCGACCACGACGGCAGCGCCGTGGACGCGGTCGAGGCCCTCGTCGGCCGCGGCCACCAGCACAGGGAGGTCTGGGACTGAGTCACCGGCGGGCAACCGCTCGCCGGAAGACAGTCGACCGCTGACGTAGACCCCTGACGTAGACCGCTGACGTACGACCGATGACGACGACGGCCGGGCGCCCCGTGCGGGAGGCGCCCGGCCGTCGCCGCGCCGCGGCCCGGTGCGGCCTGGTGCGTCCTCGTGGTGGGCCAGGTCGCGGGAGCGGTGGATGGGGATCGCCGGGAACCATTCGAAGGAGCTGGTTGCCAGGTAGTACCAGTCGCCGACGAGGACGAGCGACGGGTCCGGGGCGGGGCCCCGGATCACCGGGTTCACCAACTCACGTATTTCATTGGCTACTTGAGGGCTCCCAGCGTCACCCCGGTCCGCCAGTAGCGCCGCATCGCGACCATCATCACCGCCATCGGCACGATGGACAGCAGCGCGCCGGTCAGCACCAGGCCGGTCAGGTCCACGCCGGATTCCAGGCGGGTGCCGGACCAGTTGTACAGGCCGAGGTTGAGGGTCCGGTTCTCCTTGCCGCGCAGCACGGTCAGCGGGAGGAAGAAGGCGTTGACGAGGATCGCCACCGTCGGCGTACCGCCGCCGGCCAGTGAGCGGGCGTGGGCGTTGGTGACGTAGTCCAGGTCCCGGACGACCTTCATCACGCGCCGGCGCAGCTCGTCCGAGACCGGGTAGTTGCCCGACAGCACCCGCGAGACACTCGCCACGGAGACACCGGCGCGCTCCGCCACGTCGCGGATGGTCGCCCGGCCGGCGTCACTGGGCGCCTTGCGCTGACTCACCGTTGCGGCTCCTTCGACGTCGGGGCGCGTCCGGCCTGCCCGGGTCCCACCCGCGCCGGTGCGGAAACCGTATCCCATCGTTACTCCGGCCCGGTGGGCCTGTGGACAGCGGCTTTCCAAGGCTCGGTGGGCCTGTGGGCAGTGGTCCGCCAGGGCCCGGTACGCCTGCGGGCGGCGGTTCTCCAGGACCCGGTGCGCCTGGAGGGCGGAGGCCCTCCCGTGGGCATCAGGCGACCCGGACGAGGTCCGAGTGCCGCACCTCGTGCAGCGGCGGCAGGCCCGCCGCGAGCCGCTCCAGTTCCGTCACGACGATCGCGCCCAGCCGCTCGAGCTCGTTGCCGAGCGAGCCCGCGATGTGCGGGGTGAGGAAGACGTTGGGCAGCCGGTACAGCGGGGAACCGGCGGGCAGCGGCTCGGGCTCGGTGACGTCGAGGACCGCGTGCAGCCGTCCCGAGATGAGCTCCTCGGTCAGCGCCTCGTGGTCGACCAGCGCACCGCGCGCGGTGTTGATCAGTACGCCGCCGTCCCGGATGAGGGCGAGCCGGGCCCGGTCGAGCATGTGGTGGGTCTCTGGGATGTCGGGGGTGTGCAGGCTGACGATGTCACTGCGCCTCAACAGGTCGTCCAGTGCCAGGAGTTCGGCCCCCAGGGCGGCGGCCTCGGCGGGGCTCACGTAGGGGTCGTGCAGCAGGACCGTGAGGTCGAACGGCCGCAGCAGCTCCATGAGCCGGCGGCCCACACGGGAGGCGCCGACGACCCCGACGCGGCGGCCGAGGTTGCCGGTGGCCGCGGTCTCGGCGGGGGGCGGGCCGGCGTGAGTGCGGCGGTAGCGCTCGCGGTGGCCGAAGGCGTCCTTCCCGGCGAGCAGGATCATCGCGAGCGTGTACTCCGCGACCGGCAGGGCGTTGCCGGTGACCGCGCTGGACACGGTGACGCCGTGTTTCCACAGCGCTTCGCCGATCAGGGAACGCACCGAGCCCGCGGCGTGCAGGACGGCGCGCAGCTTCGGGACCGTGGCCAGGGCGCCGGCGTCCAGGTGCGGACAGCCCCAGCCGGTGATCAGCACCTCGGTCCGCGTCAGGGCTTCGGCCACCGCCGGATCGGCGAAGTCCCGTACGACGAGCTCCGTGTCGACGTCGGCCGTCCGCCTGAGCCGGGCCATGAGCGGCGGGGGGAACAGCAACGGCAGGTGTACCGGATCCATCGCGAACACGGCCCGCGGCGGTTGACGGCTGGGCATGGCTCTCCTGGGAGGGGCGGGGAAGGGAGTGTGGTGCGGGGATGGAAACAGTCTCAGAAAGCGCCTTCTACCGTATGTCTGTCGAGAAGGGGCGGTCAATCGGGCGGGTGGGTCGGTGAGTGGCGGTGGGCGTGCCGGGGTTGGGGATTCGGCGTGGCGTCGTGCCCGCGGCTCGCGAGCCGTCAATGGAAACCGATTACCCGCTCGCGTGCGCCGGCTCGGCAGCTGGGCATACTGGACAACCGGTTTCCGAAGCCGGCTACACGACGCCTGCATCACCAACTACTGGGCGAACTGGGACCTGTGCACCATGGCCTCGATCATGGCCATCGGGATCCTCACCGACGAGGCCGCCAAGTACGACCAGGCCGTCACCTACTTCAAGTCCGGCGCAGGAAACGGTTCCATCACGCACGCGGTGCCGTACCTGTACACCGACGCGGACGGCTACGCCCTCGGCCAGTGGCAGGAGTCCGGCCGCGACCAGGGGCACACCGTCATGGGCATGGGCCAGATGGGCGCCCTGAGCGAGATGGCCTGGAACCAGGGCGACGACCTGTACTCCTACGACGACCGCCGCTTCATGAAGGCCGCCCAGTACGTCGCGAAGTACAACACCGGCCAGGACGTCCCCTACACCACCTACACCTGGGGTACTGGCCAGAACTGCGCCCAGCAGTCGCAGCCGGTCATCGGCTCCGGCTCCCGTGGGCAGGTCCGCCCGGTGTGGGCGATGCTGCACTTCCACTACAACCGCCGTCTGTACCTGGACGACAAGGACATCTCGGCCATGTACTACGACCTCGTCGCCCCCGAGGGCGGCGGCGGTGACTACGGCTCCACCAGCGGCGGCTACGACCAGCTCGGCTTCGGCACCCTGATGTACGCCAAGCAGCCACCGCGAGGAAGGCAACGGACGCGGCACTCACCGTCCCGGGGTAGCCCGAACGGCCCTCCCGCGCGCCCGTGCACCGGAATACCGGACGCTCCTGTGGTGCTCTGGTGTTGCACGGTGCACGAGCGCGCGGCGAAGGGCTGGTGGGCGATGACGGCAGACCGGGCGAACCCCGTGGTCCGAACGCCGTACGGGGTCGTCCGCGGCCGGTACGAGCAGGGCGTTGCGGTGTTCAGGGGCATCCCGTACGCCGCACCGCCCTTCGGCCCCCTGCGGTTCCGCCCGCCCGAACCGCCCGAGCCCTGGGACGGGGTGCGCGACGCCGGCGCCTTCGGGCCCACCGCGCCGAAACCGCCGTACTCCGAGGCGTTCGCCCAGTACCTGTCCGACCCGGAGATCCCCGGCGACGACTGCCTCAACCTCAACGTGTGGACCCCGCAGCCGGACCCCGGCGCCCGCCTCCCGGTCCTCGTCTGGCTCCACGGCGGCGCCCTGACCAGAGGATCCTCCGCCGTGCCGGTCTACGACGGCGTCACCTTCGCCCGGGACGGCGTCGTCTGCGTCTCCGTCAACTACCGGCTGGGCGTCGAGGGCTACGGGCTCTTCCCCGACGCACCGCCCAACCCCGGCCTGCGCGACCAGCTCGCCGCCCTGCGCTGGGTGCACGACGCGATCGGCGCCTTCGGCGGCGACCCCGACCAGGTCACCCTGTGCGGCCAGTCGGCAGGCGCCATCAGCGCCGGCGCCCTGCTCGCCGCACCCGCGACCCGGGGCCTCATCCGGCGCGCGGTGCTGCAGAGCGGACCACCGGAGGCCTCCGAACGGGACAAGGTGCGGCGGATGGTGCGCCGCATGGCCACCCGGCTGAAGATCCCCGCCACCGCCGAGGCCTTCGCCGCCGTCGACCGCGACCTGCTGCTGCGCACCCAGGCCGAGGTCGGCCGGCTCGGCAGCCCGGTCCTGGGCGGACCCGCGTTCGGCATCGTCGTGGACGGCGACCTGGTGCCCCGTGACCCCCTCCAGGCCCTGATCGACGGCGACGCAGCCCCGGGCGTCGAACTGCTCATGGGCTGGACCCGGGACGAGTACCGGCTCTGGCTCGTGCCCGGCGGGCTGCTGGAACACGTCGACCGGCTCGGCCCCGTCGCCCTCGCCGGAGCCATGGCCCGCTGCCGCGCCGGCCACGAGGTGCCCCGCGGCTACCGCGTCCTGCGCCCCGACGCCGGCGCCGGCGAGATCGTCGGCCAGATGGTCACCGACCACCTGCTGCGGCTCCCGCTGCACCGCCTCGCCGACGCCCGCCCCGGCGCCTCCCACGTGTACGAGTTCGCCTGGCCGTCCAACCGCCCCGGCCTCGGCGCCTGCCACGCCCTGGAGCTGGGGTTCGTCTTCGACTCCGGTGACCTGGCCGAGTCGAAGAAACTGGCGGGTGAGGGCGCCCCGCGGGAGCTGGCCCAGGCGATGCACACGGCCTGGGTACGCTTCGCCACGACAGGGGATCCCGGCTGGCAGGCCTGGGACGCCTCCCATCCGGTACGGATCTTCGGCGACGGCGCACCGCGTACCGCATACGGTCCACGGGACGCGGAAATCGCCCTCTGGGCCACCGCCCCCACCCTCCCCGAACCCGACCCCGCCTCGGACATCCGCGCGCCGGGAGCCGAGCTGGCGGCGGCGGTACGGCGCTTGCGACGGTCGGCGGGGGCACGGCGGCGGTGAGGTGGGGGCACGGCGCCGGTGAATCGTCTACTGCCGGCGGCGGCCGGGGTGGCCCACCGAATCCCGCACCACCACATGCGTGCCCAGCAGCAGATGCTCGCCGGGGGAGTCCGGGGAATGGCCCAGGACGGTGCGCACGGCGAGCCGGCCGAGCTCCTCGTACGGGACGTGCACCGTCGTCAGCGCCGGGCGCAGGTCGCGGGCGAACGGTATGTCGTCGTACCCGGCCAGCGACACGTCCTCCGGCACGTCAAGGCCGGCCTCGTGCAGCGCGGTCAGCGCGCCCGCGGCCACCATGTCGGTCGCGGCCACCACGGCGGTGAAGTCCAGCCCCCGCTCCAGCGCCCGGCGCATCAGCCGGTGCCCGGAGTCTCGGGTGAAGTCGCCGTGCAGCAGCAGGTCCGGGTCGGGCTCCAGGCCGCGGGCGCGGTGCGCGTCCAGGTAACCTCACTCGCGGCCCTGCGCGGTGGTGTGGTCCGGCTTGCCGCCGAGGAACAGCACCCGCCGGTGGCCCTGGGCGAGGACGTGCGCCACCAGGGCCTAGGCCCCGCCCTCGTTGTCGTACTCGATCACCGTCACCGGCGCGCCCGGACCGAGCGGCGGCCGCCCGCACAGCACCAGCCGGGAACCGGCCGAGGCCAGGGAGTCGGCGATACGGCGCGTGCGCTCCCGGTACTCGGGCGTGTCCGCCGCACCGCCGACCAGGATCACCGCCGCCGCCCGCTGGGCGCGCATCGTCTCGATGAAGTCCAGTTCCTGCCGCAGGTCACCATCCGTGCTGCAGACCAGGCACAGATGCCCGAGCCGCGCGGCCTCGCGCTCCACGCCCCGCGCCATGTGCGCGAACGACGGCCCCGTGATGTCCTCCAGCACGAACGCCAGGGTCGGCGTACCGACCCCGGCGACGGCCTTGGCGCGCGCGTCGGCGACGTAGTCCATCTCCCGCACGGCGCGCATCACCCGGGTCCGGGTCGCCGCGCCCACCGGATACACCCCGCCCAGCACCCGGGAGACCGTCGACGCGGACACCCCGGCCCGCGCCGCGACGTCCCGGATCGTGCTCCGCCCGGCGACCTCGCTCCTCCTCGTCATCTCCACCCCCTCCGCACCCTCGGGAACTGCGGCAACACGACAGCAACCGGTTCCCCCGCGGGAGGCTGGCGCCCGCGAGGGACACGGGCCAGTGCGGATGCGCGGCTCGTGCGAGGGCCTTCTGAGCCGGTGCGTTCGCCTTGGCGCGGGGTGGTGACTTCGGGTTGCGCAGCGGGCGCCTGTCGCGGTGCGGGGCGGTGACGTCTGGCGGCACACCCGGGCGTCGGCCTCGGTCCGGGGTGGTGACGTCAGGTCACGCACCCGGGTGTCCGCCTGGGCGCCGGACTTCAGGCACCGCACTCGGGCGTTCGCCTCGGTGCGGTTGCTTCCGGCCGCGCACACGGGCGTCCGCCCCGGTGCGCGGACGCGGTCCGAGGGCGCGCACCCGGGTATCGGCCTCGCTGCCGGGCGACGCGTTCAGGCCGTGCCCAGCGCCTGCCTGATCGACGTGATCGCTTCCGGCCCCACCCGGCAGCACCCGCCGATGAGCCTCGCCCCGGCGTCCCGCCACGTCTTCACCTGGTCGGCGCCGAACCTCGTCCGCCCCGTCCAGGCGCGCGCCTCGGCGTCCCAGACCTCGCCGCTGTTCGGATAGACCACGACCGGCTTGCCGGTGACCCGCGCCGCGATCTCCACCGCCGGCTCCACGTCCTCCGGCGCACAGCAGTTCACGCCGACCGCGATCACCTCGTCCACGTCGGCAGCCAGGGCGAAGGCTTCCTCCAGCGGCTGCCCGGCCCGCGTGTGCCGACCGTCGACCGTGTACGACAGCCACGCCGGCACTCCCAGCCCGCGCACCGCCCTGAGCAGCGCGGCGCCCTCGTCGGCGTCCGGCACCGTCTCCAGCGCGAGGACGTCCGGCGCGGCGGCGGCCAGCACCTCCGTCCGAGGCCGGTGAAAGCGTTCCAGCTCGTCCACGCTCAGCCCGTAGCGGCCCCGGTACTCGGAGCCGTCCGCGAGCATCGCGCCGTACGGCCCGACCGACGCCGCCACCCACAGCGGACGGTCGATGCCCGCGTCCTGGGCCCGCCGGGCGGCCTCCCGCGCGAGGCCCACGCTCAGCGCGAGCAGCCGCGCGGCCTCGTCGTGGCCCATCCCGCGCCGCGCGAACCCCTCGAAGGTGGCCTGGTAGCTCGCGGTGATGGCCACGTCCGCGCCGGCCCGGAAGTAGGCGAGATGCGCCTTCGTAACCGCTTCCGGCCGCTCGGCGAGCAGCCGCGCCGACCACAGCTCGTCGCCGAGGTCGTGTCCGGCCGACTCCAGCTGGTTGGACATGCCGCCGTCGAGCACGACCGTCCCGGCGGCGAGGGCGGAGGCGAGGCTGGGGGAGGTGTCGCTGGTCATGTCATGACGCTAGTCGAACCGGAGGGCGTACGGCCGGGCAGCCGGCCCGGCAGCCCGGTCTCGGAAAGGCTCAGCCGAGCAGATCGATCGCGTCGATCGCCGTGCCCGCGCTGAGATAGCCCGTCGTCCCCGAACCGCTCACCACGTCGATCCTGAGCACGTTGTACTGGCTGGTGTCCGTGCGCCACGCACTGGCCGGGACGTTGTAGCCGAAGGTGTGGTTGTTGCCCCGGTAGGAGCCCACCGTGAGGGAGCGGGTGCTCGGCTGGCTGGGCGGGGAGGGGATCGCCGAGGTCCACGTGTCGTTGACCGTGATCTGCGGCCGGCCGCCCGCGTAGGCCGTCGTCACGCCGATTCTGAGCGTGTGCGCGGCGGCGGCCTGCGCGGCGGTGAGCTTGAAGTGGACGAGCAGGCCGCTGTTGACGTCCTTCCACAGACAGCAGGGGAAGGCGGAGGTCTCGGAACCGCTTCCGATCACCACGTTGCCGGTCCAGGACGCGGCCCGTACGTCCGAGGGATGCGCGTACGTCATCAGCTCGGCGTTCTTGAAGCCGCTCGGCGTGCCGTCCCAGTTCCCGATCCGCCAGATCGCGCCGGCGTTGGACGGGTCGTTGGAGGACGGGACGGTGATCGTGTTGAGCGTGGTCGTCGTGCCCGCGGACACGGTCACCTGCGTGCTGTACACGGCCAGCTCGCCTTTGTGGACCGTCAGCGTGTACACACCCGGCAGGACCCTGGACACCGAGAAGTACCCGTCCGACGCCCGCGCGGAACCCCAGTACTGCGCCGCCGAGTTGGCGAGCCCGACCGTGTACGCGTACGACGTGTTGCGCCCCGCGATGCCGACGCCGGCGACCCGGCCCCGGCCGCTGTCGGGGACGTACCCCGAGATGCCGAGCGAGTCCGCCCAGGGCGTCGTCAGGGTGCCGTGGTACAGCGCGGACGAGGGCCCGCCGCCGTCGGTGAAGGCGATGACGTACGGCCCCTGCAGGCCGTACCGCTCGGACTCGGTCTGGTTCTCGCCGTAGTAGAGGATCTCGTACAGGCCGCCGCCGTCGGCGCTCTGGTGGCGCAGCAGCGAGCGGTAGAAGGGGCCGCCGGAGGCCTTCTCGTGGTTGCTTCGGACGATCCACAGCCCGACGCCGCCGGTGGTCCAGCCGATGTAGTCGTAGTCGATGACCCGGTGTTTCGAGTAGTGCTTGGAGCGGGTCCGGCCGTCGGACTTCGCGAACACGTCCGAGGCCTCGACGGTACTGGTGGTGTACGTGTAGGAGTCCGGTTCGTCGTTGAGGAACAGGCCCGCACGCACGCGCACGATGTACCGGGTCGCCGTCACCGACGAGTCGGCCTTGTCCGTCCACAGGTAGATGTTGTTCTCGCCGCTGCGGGCCGCGTAGTAGTGGCGCAGCGTGCCGTGGGCGACGGAGACGAGGACGGTCGAGCCGGACTGGGTCAGCGTCACCGTGGAGGTGCCGAGTCCGGACTCGACGTGCGAGTTCTTGCCGCCGTAGCCCTGGTACTCCGTGCCCTTGTACACCAGCGAGGTCAGGTCGCCGTTGGTCTTGCTGACCTTGAAGACGAGGTTCGCGCCGGTGTCGACGACGTAGTTCGAGCCGTCGTCGCTCCAGCCGAACCCGGCCGCTGCCGCGGAGCCGGTGAGCGGGCCGGCGAGGGCCGCCGCGGCCGTCGTGGCCGTCGCGGCGGAGCCGAGGACGAAGGTGCGGCGTCGGACCGTTCTGCTTCCGGACCCGGACATGGGGGCTCCTTCGAAGTGGGGGGGCGGGTGTTGGCAGGGTGGCAGTCGAACCCGCTTCGCGAAAGGCCTTGCGTGCGGGAGAACTCGTTAGTCCAGCCAATTCCGACCTAGGTCTAGAAAGCGCTTGCCCAAACCGGTACGGTCTCGGATCGGCCGATGACGATCGACGGAGGGCCGCGCATGAGAGGTGTCGGACGTGTCGGAACCGCCGTGCTGCTGGCGGTCGTCCTGGGCGCGCCCCTGACGGCGGCCCCCGCCCAGGCCCACGGCGCCCGGCCCCTCGGCAGCGGCAACTGCACCGCCACCGCCTGCCACTTCGACGTCCCTCCGGGCACGTACGACGTGACGGTCCGTCTCGGCGGCGACACCGCGTCCAGCACCGGCATCACGGGCGAGACCCGGCGCGCCCTGCTCCCGGAGACCGCCGTCCCGGCCGGCGCACGCCTCACCCGCAGCCTCACCGTCGACGTCCGCACCCCCGAGGGCGAACCGACCGGCCCCGACGGAACCCCCGGCCTGGACCTGACGCTCGGCGGCTCCGCCCCCGCCCTCGCCGGCATCCGGGTCACGCCCGCCCGGCACGTCCGCCAGATCATCCTGATCGGCGACTCCACCGTCTGCGACCAGCCCGCCGACCCCTACTCCGGCTGGGGCCAGCAACTGCCGCAGTACCTGCGCAGGGGCCTGTCCGTCGCCGACTACGCCGACTCCGGCGAGAGCACGGTCACCTACCTGGCCGATCCCCGGCTGTGGGCCACCGTACGGCCGCTGATCCGCCCCGGCGACCTCGTGCTGGTCCAGCTCGCCCACAACGACAAGACCACCGACGAGGCCACCTACCGGGCCGACCTGGAGACGCTGGTGGCGGGAATCCGGGACCAGGGCGGCGAACCGGTGCTCGTCACGCCGATCGTCCGCCGCTGGTTCAACGCCGACGGCACGCTGGACAACGACACCGCCCTGCTGGTCAACGGCCTCGGTGTCGACCTGCCGGCCGCCATCCGGTCCGTCGCAGCCGCCGAACAAGTCCCCCTGATCGACCTCACCGCGCGGACCAGGGCACTGGTGGAGTCCCTCGGTCCGGAGGGCTCCAAGGCGATCTACCTCTACAACGAGAAACGCGACAACACGCACACCTCCGTGCACGGCGCCACCGTCTACGCCGGCCTGGTCCGCGACGGACTCCTCGCCCTGCATCTGGTGCCCGAGGGCGCCGTACGGGTGGGATGAAGCCCTGGGGCGCCCCGACCGGAACCGGGGCGCTCCAGGCCCGCCAGGAAGGAACGTCACCGCCGTGATCGAACTGCCCGCCGACGAACGCGTGTCGAGCCCGTACACCGGCTACGCCCGCGCCCACTGGGAGGCCGCCGCCGACGTCCTGCTGGCTGCCGTCGCCCGCTACGCCACCCCCGACCGCGCCCTCTACCACCTCCCCGGCGACCACGTGAGCCAGTCCGGGCACCTCTCCGACGGCCTGGAGGGATACGCCCGTACGCTGCTGCTGGCCGCCTTCCGCCGCGACGAGACCGCGCTCGGCCGCTACGCCGACGGCCTCGCCACCGGTCCCGGCGGGCTCTGGCCGCGCATCGAGGACCGCAGCCAGCCGCTCGTCGAGGCGGCGTCCGTCGCGCTCGCCCTGCGGCTGACCCGGCCGTTGCTGTGGGACCGGCTCGACGACTCCGTACGGCAGCGCACGGCCGACTGGCTGGCGGACGCGCTCACCGCCGAACCCTGGCCGTGCAACTGGGAGTTGTTCCCCGTCACCGTCGGCGGCTTCCTGCAGGAGGTCGGCCACCGGCCGGAGGCGGCACGCAAGGCGATCGACCGCGGTCTGGAACGGGTCGAGGGCTGGTACCTCGGCGACGGCTGGTACACCGACGGCGACGGCCGGAAGTTCGACTACTACAACGGCTGGGCCATGCACCTGTACACGGTCCTCCACGCATGGCTGGCGGACGACGGTGAACTGCTTTCCGTATACGGCGGTCGGTTGTCCCGCCACCTCGCCGACTACGCCCGCCTGTTCGGCGGCGACGGCGCCCCGATGCACCAGGGCCGCTCCCTCACCTACCGTTTCGCGACGGCCGCCCCGCTCTGGCTCGGCGCACTGACCGGACAGACCCCCCTGACCCCGGGGGAGACACGGCGCCTCGCCTCCGGCGCGCTGCGGTACTTCCTCGACGGCGGCGCGGTCGACGAGCGCGGCCTGCTCCCGCTGGGCTGGCTCGGCCCCGACGACTCGCTCGTGCAGAACTACTCGGGCCCGGCCTCCCCGTACTGGGCCAGTAAGGGGTTTCTCGGCCTGTTGCTGCCTGCGGAGCACGAGGTGTGGACGGCGACCGAGGAACCGGGCCCGGTTGACCGCGCCGACGAGGTACGGCCCGTCCGTGCCCCCAACTGGCTGCTGCAGTCCACCCGTTCGGACGGTGTGGTCCGGCTGCACAACCACGGCAGCGAGGACGTCCGCTACGACCCCTACTACACCCGGCACGCCTACTCGACCGCGACCACGCCCGACCGGGCGTCGTACGACAACAGCGTGATCGTCGGCGGCGATGCGAGCCGCACCGGGATCGAGCCGCTCGGCACCGGCGAGGGGTGGATCGCCTCCCGGCACACCGTGCGCGACGGGATCACCGTCACCAGCCTCGTGCTGGCCGAGGGCGCGGTGGAGGTGCGCGCCCATCTCGTGGCCGGGGCCGAACCCGGGACGCCGGTACGGATCACGGGTTGGCCGGCTCCCGAGGGGCTGCGCGCCGAACTCCTTCCGGTGTCGGGCCTGTCGGAGGAGCCGGGGGGAGAGACGACGGGGGAGCTGACGGGGGAGACCGGGCCCGGCGAGGCCACGCTGTTCGTCGCGCTCGCCCGGCTCACCGGCGAGCCCGGCCCCCGACCCCTCGCGGAGCTGGTGTCCGTGCGGGTGGGGGAGGAGCACGAGGTGAGCGTCCGCTGGGCGTCCGGTGCGGAGAGCGTCTTCGGCTTCACGGCTGCGGACGGTCGGGTCTCGAGAGACCAAAGGGGCGTTTCGCGGGCTCGTCGCGGTCGGTGACGCGCCGGTGTCATGCACCGGGGTCGGCACCGGGGCGGACCGGGTCGCCATGGTTCGGCCGGCGCCGAAGCGATCCGCGCGCAGCCTGGTCGTATGACCGCAGAACACGAGGTGACCTTCGCCGGACTCCACCACCGTCCCGGCGAGCCGCTGCTGCTGCCCAACGCCTGGGACCATGCCTCGGCGGCCGCCCTCGCCGCCCGGGGCTTTCCTGCGATCGGCACGACGAGCCTGGCCGTGGCGGCGGCCGCCGGACTGCCCGACGGCGAGGGCGCGACCCGCGAACAGATGCTGACGCTCGCCCTGACCCTCGGCTCGGAGCCCTTTCTCCTCTCGGTCGACGCCGAGGACGGCTTCAGCCGGGATCCCTCCGAAGTGGCGGAACTCGCACGCGAGTTGTGGGCCATGGGGGCGGTCGGCGTCAACCTGGAGGACGGGCTGGGGCCCGCCGGCCGGCACGCGGCGAAGATCGCCGCCGTGAAGGCCGCCGTGCCCGGTCTGTTCGTCAACGCCCGTACGGACACCCACTGGCTGGGCGACGGCGACGAGACGGACACCCTGCGCCGCCTGGACGCCTACCTGCAGGCGGGTGCCGACGGGGTGTTCGTGCCCGGGCCGGCCGACCCCGAGCGGATCGCCGCCCTCGTCCGGCACCTCGACGCCCCGCTCAACATCCTCTACTCGCCCACCGGACCCACCGTCGCCCAGCTGGCCGACCTCGGCGTCCGCCGGATCAGCCTCGGCTCGCTGCTCTACCGGCGGGCGCTCGGCGCGGCCCTGGACGCGGTCACCGACATCGCCGCCGGACGCACCCCGGACGGCGCCACGCCCACCTACGCCGAGGTCCGCGCACTGGAGCGCAGCACGTCGGCGAGCAGATCCGCGAACGCCACCGGGTGATCCAGCGTGCCCAGGTGTCCCCCCGGGAACTCCGAGAACGCGCCGCCCAGCCGCGCGGCGAGCGACACGCTCGTCCGGTGCAGCGGTCCGCCGCGCGAGTCGGTGCCGGCGGCGAGGGTGAGTGCGCCCGGGGGAGCGGTGAAGGAGGGCACGTGCGCGCTGAACGGGCGGAGCACGCGGGCCAGGAAGACCCCGAACGGGGTCGCCTCAGCGCCCTCCGCGGGCGGGCGTCCGGGGCCGTCCAGCTGCCCGATCAGCTCGGCCCGCCGTTCCGCCCCGTCCGGCAGCACCGTCACGCACGGCGGCTCGTGCGCGACCACGTGCGCCAGCCGCCCGGGGTGCCGGGCGAGCAGGTCCAGGGCGGTGATGCCGCCGGAGCTGGTCCCGAACACGTACGCGGACCCGCCCTCCGGCAGTACCTCCTGAAGCACCCGGTGCGCGCCCTCGCTCCAGTCCGCCACCCGCTGCTCGGGAACCGGCAGGCCGAGCCGGCCGTGGGCGAGGCCCAGCGGGTCGTACGTCACCACGGTGAACTGCGCGGCCAGCCGCTCGGTCAGCGGCCCGAGCCCCATCGGATGCCCGGCGCCGCCCGGCAGGACCAGCAGCACGGGACCGCTGCCCGTGACGTCGTGGGTAAGCGGTTCAGTCATCTTTCCTCGTCTCCCGGGGCCAGTGGGTGAGGGCCTGGTGCAGGGCGTCGATCGTCTTGTCCCAGGAGGCCTGTACGTCCCGGTCCGCGCCGAAGCCGCCGGCGGACTCCAGGGCGCAGTAGCCGTGGAAGGTGCTGCGCAGCAGGCGTACGGCGTCGGTCAGGTCGGGCTCGTCGAGGCCGTAGGCGCGCAGCATGCCGTAGGTGATCTCGGCGGTGCGGCGCATCGCCGGGGAGCCGGCGATCAGGGACTGGTCGATGCGGATCTGCGTGGCCGCGTACCGGCCGGGGTGCTCCAGGGCGTAGGCGCGGTAGGCGCCGGCGAAGGCGGCCAGCGCGTCCTTGCCCGCGCGGCCCGCCACGGCCACCGCGATCCGGTCGATCAGCTCGCCCCCCGCGTGCAGCGCGAGCCGGGTGCGCAGGTCCGCGAGGCCCCGGAGGTGCGAGTACAGGCTCGCGTCCTTCACGCCGAAGCGGCGGGCCAGCGCGGACAGCGTGACCTGCTCGAAGCCCGCCTCGTCGGCGAGTTCGGCCGCCGCGGTGACCAGCCGCTCGACGGTGAGTCCGGCACGGGCCACCTGAACCTCCTCTTTGGGTGCCTAGGCACAATCCTAGGGTATCTAGGTTTCGGAGGAGGGCTCAGGCGGGTGCGGTGTCCGGAGGAGGGAGCCCGGATACGCGGATGGCGTCGTGCGTACGGGACTCAGCTGATCGGCGCGTACAGCACGCCCAGTTTGTCGATCTCGTCGCCCCCGCGGCCGGTGAAGCCGACGATCTGCCGGCCGGCCGGGGCGGTGAAGGTGGCCGTGTCCGTCGTCGCCGTGCCGGCGGACAGGGTGTGTCCTTCGTCGGTGGTGAAGTCGGCCGAGAAGATCCGGGTCCGGCCGTCTTTCTGACCCTCCGACAGCCTCACCGAGATGAGGTGTTCGCCGGCGGCGAGGGTGAGGGAGGCGGCCGTACCGCCCGTGCCGCCATGGGTGAGGACCGTGCCGTCGTCGTGGGCCAGGGACACCGCGTCCAGCCGGGAGCCGCCGCGCAGGGTGAGGATGCGCGGGGAGGGCGCGGCAGGGAGGTCGTCGGCGTCGTTGAACGCCGTACCGTGCGGGCCGCCGAAGAAGTCGCTCGCCCGGAGCTTCGGGTTGAGGGTGTAGGAGAAGCCGACGGTGTGCGGAAAGTGGTCGGAAAGGTTTCCGCCGCTGGAGTCGAGGAACTTCGCCCACTCGTCGTTGTACCGGGTCGTGGAGAGCGAGAGCAGGTTGCTGCCGCGGTAGAGCACCTTGTCCACCACCTCGCAGTCGTCCGGCGGCGCCGACGTCGGGCACAGCAGCGGGTCGGCGCCCTGTGCGGGGGCCGTACCGCCCTTGACCAGTTTCACCCAGGCGTCGGTCAGGTGGTTGTCGTCGACGAGCGTGCGGATGTTGTCGCCGCTCCGGGTGTAGCGGGTGTTGGTGTCACCCATCACGATGACCGCGTTGCCGGCCGAGTTGGCCTGGATGAACCGCGACAGCTGGGTGATGTTGGCGCGGCGGGCGGCGAGGGCGTCGTCGGTGTCGTCGGCGTTGGGGTGGAGGTTGTACAAGTCGACGTAAACGCCCTCCGCGAGGCGTACCCGGGCCAGTGAGAAGCCCTTCGGGGTCAGGCAGTTGGTGCCGGTGCAGTCGTTCCACTCGACCCGCTCGAAGTCCTCGAAGGGGTAGCGGGACAGCGTGTTGAGGCCGTCGCCGATGCCCGCACCGCCGCTGGTCGCGGTGCGGTAGGGATGGCCGTCGCCCGCGTACAGCGCCGCGTGGTAGTTGAAGTCCTCCTGGACGTTGACGATGTTGTAGTCGGCCAACCTCGGTGAGATCAGCGGGGTGTTGGTGGCCGGATGGCTGGAGCTGAGCCCTTCCGGCAGGCCCGCCACGTTGTACGTCAGCACGCTGAACGTGCCTGAGTCGGCGGACTGGGCGGGGGTGGCGGACAGGGTGAGCCCGGTGAGGGCGAGCGCGCCGGACGCGAGGGCGCCGAGGAGTCGTCTCATGGGTCGCATGTGGCCATGCTCATGCCAACAACCCCGTAATTGAAGGGAAGTTGAGAAAACTGTTCAACATTAATGCATGACGTCGGTGGAGAACACGAAGGAGAACTCCGCTGGTTCGGCCCGCAGGTGGTACTGGGGCAGCGGGCCCGGACCGCAGGACTGGGAGCCGATGCCGTGCTGGCCGTGGTCCAGGTTGACCCACACCCCCGCGGCGGAGCCGCTGTCGGATGCGGCACCGGGCGTGAGGTCCGTGCGGTGCGCGGCGGCGTCCAGTTGCTCGGTGGTCCAGCGGCGGGCGGTGAGCCAGAACGCCGGGTCGCCCTCGATGCGCAGGCCGCCGAGCTCCGCCCAGCGGACGTCGATGCGGGCGCCGTTCTCCTGGGGGCGGACGTACGGCGTCTGCATACCGTCCACCGTCGACTGCCAGCGGCCGACCGCCGCGGCCGTACTGGTGTCCGGATACGCCTCGCCGGGGCCGCCGCCGTACCACCGCACACGATCGGCCGCGGACAGTCCGAAGCGGATGCCGAGCCGGGGGAGGGGGACGGCCCAGTCGCCCTCGGGGGTGGTGCATACGGTCAACCGCAGTCGGTCTCCGTCCGAGGTCCAGCGGTACACGGTCGACAGCCCCAGCTCCCGCGCCGCCGGGGCCACCCGGGTGCGGACCGTCAGGGTGTGCTCGCCGGTCTCCACCGCGTCCAGCCGGTGCCGCATCCGGTGCAGGCCGAGCCCCCGCCACAGCGGCCCGTAGCGCAGGTCGGGCTGCCAGGGGGCGCCGTCGTCGTTGTCGGTGGTGGCCCGCCACACGTCCAGGCGCAGCCCGGAGACGGACACGTCGCCCACGGCCGTCAGGGTGCCGGTGCGGGCGTCGAAGGTGCCGGGGCCGAGGGTGATCACCCCGTCGCCGGACACCGGCCGGGCGGTCGCCGGGACCGTGGGCACCGGGCGCTCCGACACCGCGACCTGGCCCCAGGCCACGACATGTCCCCCCGGCGCCCAGGCGGTGTCCGCCGCGAGCGCCGCCCGGACCGTCCAGAGGGCCTCGCCGGACGGCGCCCCGGCCGGCGGCGCGGGCAGCTTGACGTCGGCGGACTCGCCGGGCGCCAGCGCCGGCACCGACAGCGGGCCGGACTCCACCGTCTCCCCGTCGACCTCGTACGACCACGAGAACGCCAGCGCCGACAGGCCGGCGAAGTCCTGCTTGTTGGTGATCCGGACCGTGCCGTCGCCGAAGTCGCCCGCGATGCCGACCGGTTCGATCACCTTCTTGAACTCGGTCAGGCCGGGGGAGGGCTGCCGGTCCGGGAAGAGCAGGCCGTCGCAGACGAAGTTGCCGTCGTGCAGTTCCTCGCCGAAGTCGCCGCCGTAGGCGTGGCCCAGCTCCGGATGGGCGATGCCGTGGTCGATCCACTCCCACACGAAGGCGCCCTGCAGCCGGTCGTACGACTCGAACAGCCGCTGGTAGTCGGCGAGTCCGCCGGGGCCGTTGCCCATGGCGTGCGCGTACTCGCACAGGATGAAGGGGAGCCGGCGTCGCCTGAGGGTGCCGCCGTCCCGGCCCCGGCCGATCCGCTCGACCTCCGCGTGGTCGGCGTACATCCGTGAATACATGTCCGTGTCACGGCAGTTGTGGTCGCCCTCGTAGTGGACCAGCCGGGAGGAGTCCCGGCCGTGGATCCACTCGGCCATCGCGGTCAGGCCCCGGCCGGTGCCGGCCTCGTTGCCGAGCGACCAGACGACGACCGACGGGTGGTTCTTGTCCCGTTCGACCATGCGGGACGCCCGGTCCAGCAGGGCCGGGGTCCAGCGGTCGTCGTCGACGGGGTTGTCCCGCCAGCGCTGCTCGGTGAAGCCGTGGGTCTCCAGGTCGCACTCGTCGATCACCCACAGGCCGTACTCGTCGCACAGGTCGAGGAAGGCCGGGTGCGGCGGGTAGTGGGAGGTACGGACGGCGTTGATGTTGTGCCGTTTCATCAGCAGCACGTCCTCGCGCATGGTGGCGAGGTCCAGCGCGCGGCCCTGCTCCGGATGCCACTCGTGCCGGTTGACGCCCTTGAAGAGGACCGGCCTGCCGTTGACCTTGATCAGGCCGTCCGCCAGTTCCACGGTGCGGAAACCGATACGCAGCGGCACCCGCTCGCCCTCGGTGGTCAGCGTGCCCTCGTACAGCCTCGGGGTTTCCGCCGACCACGGCTCGACCGGCACGGTCACGTCCTCGCCGGTCGCGACGTCGATACCGAGCTCGGAAACGGTTACCCGGCCGTCCACGTCGGAGTCGACGCGCAGGGTGCCGGTGCCGGCGCGGTGGTCGTAGGAGGCGTGCACGAAGAGGTCGAGGGCGGCGCCCGCCGGGCGGTGCAGCAGGGTGACGTCACGGAAGATGCCCGGCAGCCACCACTGGTCCTGGTCCTCCAGATAGGAGCCCGCCGACCACTGGTGGACCCGGACCGCCAGGACGTTGCCCTCGGGCCTGAGCAGATGGCCGACCGCGAACTCGTGCGGGAGCCGGGAGCCCTTGAACTCGCCGAGGTCCGTACCGTTCAGCCACACCCGGGCGCAGGACTCCACCCCGTCGAAGCGCAGCACCGCGCCCCCGTCCGTGTGGTCCGGCCAGTCCTGAGGCAGGTCGAAGACCCGCAGATGGTCGCCGGTCGGGTTCTCGGTCGGCACTCGCGGCGGGTCGACCGGGAACGGGTAGAGGTGGTTGGTGTAGATCGGGGAGCCGTGCCCCTGCAGGACCCAGTGGCCGGGAACCTGGATCTCCGACCAGTCAGCGGCGTCGTACCCCTCCTCGGCGAAGGAGTCGTCCTCGGCGTCGGCCGTCGGTGACAGCCGGAAACGCCAGCTGCCGTTCAGCGAGAGGGACTTGGCGTCCGAGGACGCGTACCAGGCCCGGGGCGGCAGTGCCCCGGAGCCCGGTGAGACGTCCTCGACGTAATCGGTGACGGTGCGGGTGCTCAACGACATCGGTCTCCTAGCTCAGCCCTTGATGCCGGTCTGCGCGATCCCCTGCACCAGCCAGCGCTGGAGGAAGAGGAACACGAACAGCAGCGGCAGGATGGAAATGGCGGCCGCCATGAAGATCTGGTGGAAGACGACGGTCTGGTTGGTGATGTACGACGAGAGCGCGACCTGGACGGTCCACGAGTCCGGGTCCTGCCCGATGACCAGCGGCCACAGAAACGCGTTCCAGCCGTTGATGAACGTGATCGTCGCGATCGCCGCGAAGAAGTTCAGCGAGTTGGGGACGACGACCCGCCAGTACGCGCCCCAGTGGCCGAGCCCGTCCACGCGCGCCGCCTCCTCCAGCTCCTTGGGGAACCCGAGGAAGTACTGCCGGAACAGGAAACAGGTGAAACCACTGAACAGGCCCGGGATGATCAGACCCCGGTAGCTGTCCACCCAGCCGAGCGACGACACCAGCACGAAACTGGGCACGAAGGTCACCGAGGTGGGGACCATCAGGGTGCCGAGGACGACGTAGAAGATCTTGTTGGCGTGCCGGTACGGGATGCGGGCCAGGGCGTAGCCCGCGAGCGAGCACACCAGCAGGATGCCGGCGGTCATGGAGACGGCGACGACCAGGGAGTTCAGCAGCGACCGGGCGAACGGCACCGACGGGTCGTCGAACAGCTCGCCGATGTTGCCCCACTGCAGGTGCGTCGGGAAGAACTCCCAGTGCTCTCCGGTGATCCGGGCGTCGGTGGACAGGGAGTTGCGCAGCAGCACGTAGAACGGGATCAGGAAGAGGAAGGCGGCGACACCGGTGGCGATGCAGAGGCCGGTGTTTCCCATCACCCCGCCCCTGCGATTCGTGGTCACTTGGACCCCTCCCCCCTTCCGAAGCCCATGATCCTGCCCTGGAACAGGGTCACGACGACGATCAGCGCGGTCAGGATGACGGCGCCCGCGCTGCCGGCGCCGTAGTCCTGTTCCGTGCCCAGGGCCGTGTAGTACAGCTCGACCAGCGGGGGGCGGCCCCAGGTCGTCTTGTCGAGCAGGTTGAAGAACTCGTCGAAGGCCTGGTACGCGGCGATGAGCAGCAGCAGGACCACCGCGGTGGACGTGGCGCGCAGCTGGGGCAGCGTGATGTGCCGGAAGGTCTGCCAGCCCGGCCTGGCGCCGTCGATGGCGGCTGCCTCGTACAGCTCGGCCGGGATGTTCTGCAGCGCGGCCAGGAACAGGATCATGTAGAAACCGGACTGCAGCCACAGCCGTGCCGAGACGATGACCAGCCAGTACCAGGGCGGATCCGGGCTGGCCAGCCAGGCGATGTTGTCGATCCCGAACCAGCCGAGGACCGTGTTCATCAGGCCGAAGCGCACGCCGCTGAAGAGGGACATCTTCCAGATCAGCGACGCGGCCACATAGCTGCACGCGGTCGGCAGGAAGAACACCGACCGGAAGAACGCCCGCATGAACCTGAGCCGGTTCACCAGCAGGGCGAGGCCCAGCGACACCGCCCAGGTGGTCGGCACGATGAACGCGGCGAAGACGGTGAAGGTGCCGAGCGAGTGGACGAACTTGGGGTCCGTCAGCATGTACGTGTAGTTGTCGAAACCGATGAACTTGCTCGGCGTGACCGTGAATCGGGCGTCGAAGAAGCTGAGGTAGACGCTCCAGCCGATGGGCACGTAGATGAAGATGATCAGCCCGGCCAGGAAGGGGCTGATGAAGAGCCAGAAGTTGAAGGTCCGGCTGCCCCGCAGGCCCCGCCAGGTCCGGGCCGGCGTGACCTTGGCCGGGACGGGTCCCGTGAGGGCGGGCTTGGTGGTCGTCGACATGTCGTGGTCCGTCCGCGGGCCTATCCGAAGAGCTTCTTGAGCTCGCGGGTGACGGCCTTGTCGCAGGTGTCGAGAGCCGCCTCCGGGTCACCGTCCTTGCGGACGCAGTCGGCGATGACGTCCCAGGTCGCCTGGATCATGGCCTGGGTCCAGCCGATGTTGTCGAAGTGCCCGTAGTCGTTGAACAGCTTGACACCCTGGGCGGGCAGGCCCGACTTGAGCTTGGTGGCCGTCGCGGCGATCGAGGAGCGTGGCGGGATGTGGAAGCCGTACGAGGTCGCGAAGTCCTCCTGGTACTGCTTCTGGTCGATCCACAGCCACTTGACGTACTCCTTGGCCGCGTCGACGTTGTCACCCTTGGCGTTGACGAACATCGACCAGCCGCCGTTGTAGACCGAGGGCTTGCCGGAGTCGACGGTCTTCGGGAAGGGGAAGATCCCGAGGTCGTCGCCGAGTGCCTGCTGGAACTGCGGCATGGCCCACATGCCGCAGAACTGGATGGCGCACAGGCCCTGGCTGAGCGAGGAGGGGTCCCAGAAGTCCGTCGGGGCGCCGAGGAGGAGATGGCCGCCGGCGAAGAGCCCCCGCAGCTTCCTCAGGCCCTCGACGACGCCGGGGGTGTGGTAGGCGATCCGGTTCTTGTCGTCGAGGGTGTCGGCGCCCGCGGACCAGATCAGCGGGTTGACGATCGAGTGCAGGTCGTTGCCGAGATAGACGCCCTTCATCTTGCCGGTGGTGAGCTTGGCGGCGGCCTCGATCAGCTCGTCGAGGGTCTCGGGGACCTTGACACCGGCCTTCTCGAAGAGCGAGGGCCGGTAGAAGAAGAACTGGGGGTCGTCGATCATCCGGACGCCGTAGATCTTCCCGTCGACCGTGTGGGACTTGATGTCGGCCGCGTTGAAGTCGTCCTTGACCGGATTGACGACGTCGCTCAGGTCCGCCACCTGGCCGCTCTTGACCATCTGGATCTGCGGGTGGAACTCGAAGACATCGGGCGCGTTGTCGGTGAGCAGCGTGGCGAAGAGCTTGCTCTCGTAGTCGGCGCTGGTGATCCACTGCGTGGTCACGTTCGCCTTCTTGTACGCGGCGGCGTACCGCTTGAGCGCTTGCTCCACGCCCGGCTCGCCGTAGGCGTGGAACATCTGGGTGAGCTGCCTGCCCGAACCGCTGCCCCCGCCGCGGCCGTTGTTGCTGCCGCACGCGGCGAGCGGTGCGGCGACTGCCAGCCCGGCGGCGGCCCGGAGTATCGAGCGGCGGTCCCAGGTGCTGTTGCTCTGTGCCGACATGGTGACGTCCTTGTCTGTGGATACGGGTGCGGGTGCGACCTGCGGCTGAGGCTGGTGCGGGACGTTAACCTTCGGCTAATGCTTCGGCAAGGGGTTGGACGAAGCCTGTTCGAAGAGTTGTTGCCGGTTCGGAATCCCGAACGGGCTGGTGGGGAAAGGGAGATGAGAGCCGCCGGCTCAGGGGAGTGGTCGGCGGCCCTCGGTCAGGGGAGAGTGGCGGCTACTGCCGGGTCCAGGTCTCGTTCGCGCCGCCGTTGCAGCTGTACGTGATCACCTTGCTGCCGTCGGCGGTCGCCTGTCCGCTGACGTCGAGGCACTTGCCCGACGCCTCGTTCACGATCTGCCCGTTGCCGTTCAGCAGCCACTGCTGGGTTCCGTCGTGCGTGGCCGTGGCGGTGGCCATCAGACCCGGACTCCCCGCCGTCAGATAGCCGTTGACACCCTTCAGGGTGCCCTGCGCGTCGTACGACCACGACTGGCCGGCCGCGCCCGTGCAGGAGGTGATCGTGGCCCCCGAGGCGTCGGCGGTCAGGCACTTGCCGGACTGGCTGCCCGTCAGGGCGCCGGTGAGCGCCGTTCCGCCCTGGTCCTTCTGGTCGAAGACGTAGGTCGTGATGGAGCGGGCGGCCAGGGTCGTGGAGACGGTTCCACCGCTGACGGCCGGCTTCGCGACCTTCGCCCAGTTCTCGTCCGCCGAGGTCCGCACCGCCTGTGTGGCGCGCACCGGCGTCTTGCTGTTGAAGTGGAGGTTCAGCGCGGTGTCGGTGGTGTTGTGGTTGTTCACCACGACCACCCACTGCCCGGTGGGGGTGCCTCCGGGCGAGCCTGTTCGAGCCTGGAGGTCGTACGACGACACCTCCACGCCGTCCGGAGCCCCGGTCACGTTGTGCGCGACCGCGCCCGGCCGGACGAACCTGCTGTACTGGCCCAGCGCGTAGTACCGCTTGGTGAAGTACAGCCTCTGGTCGCCGTTCGTCGCGTAGTCGGGGTCGTAGTAGACCAGGCCGTCGTTCCAGCCCTGGTCGTTCCTGGTGGTCGGATCGCTGCCGTAACCGCCGGCGAGCGCCACCCACCACTGGAACGCCGAGTCGTGGGAGGTCGCGAAGTCCTTGTAGATGATCCGCGACATCAGCAGCGCGTTGTCGATGGTCGGGTCGTACTCCTGGTTCCAGCCCGTGCCGCCCTTGCCGAAGCAGCAGATCTCGGTGGCCCACTGCGACTTGCCGACCGACTTCGCCGTTTCGTAAACGTTTCCGAGCCGGCCGTCGTCCGGATTGTCGTACGTGTGATGAGCCAGCCTGGAGACGTACTGCGCGGTGCCGGGCTGAGTGATCCACTGCGGGACCTCGCTGGTGAACTGCGTGGTCCTGCTGGACTCGTCCGCGATGATGCCCGTCTTCCGGTGCCGGGCCCGCTGCTCGGCGCCCAGCGCCCGCACGATGTCGTCGCGCTGGTCGACGGGCACCGGCATGCCCTCCTGACCGCAGTCGGCGAAGCTGTTGTCCGGCTCGTTGAAGGGGCTGATGTAGTCCAGTCTCACGCCCTGCCGCGCGAAGTGGTCGGTCACGTCGGCGATGTACTTCGCGAAGTCGGTCTCGTGCTCCGGCTTCAGCCGGCCGCCGCAGCTCTTGGCGTTGGTCGTCCACTGGGCGGGCGCGCTGTTGACGAAGCCGATCAGATCCTTGACGCCGTACTGCGCGGCGTACTTCAGGAACGTCCGGCCGCCGTTGTCCTTGCTCCAGTCGTAGGAGCCGTCGGAGGCGAGGAAGTCCTCGGCGGCGCGGGCCGGGGTGGTGACCGCGACACCGCCGCCACCGATGTTGTAGCGGTACGAGCTCAGGCCCAACCCCTGCTTGGAGAACAGGAGTTGGGCAACCCGGGCCTGGACCTTCGGGTCGAAGTGCTGGAGGTCGTTGACCCACCAGGCCCCGGACGCACCGATGTTGTCGATCGTCTGGGCGGCGTGCGGGGAGACCTCGGCGGCGGCCGGGGCGGCCTCGGCGTTCGCGGGCGGGGAGGTGAGAAGGGCTCCGGTGACGGCCAGTGCGGCGGAGGCTGTCAGCAGCAGGGATCTCTTGCGGGGGTGAGGCACGTGCATCCCTTCCGTCGTCATGAAGGCGGTGCGGTACGGCTCCTTGCGAGAGTGGTGCGCTTGGTGGTGCCCTGCCTCTGCCCGACGGACTGCAGTGCCCCCTCCAGTGCGAACGTGGCCGCGCCGAGGGACACCGGGTCGGTGGGGATCGGGGAGAGGACGATCTCGGTGGCGGCCAGCGGCCGGCGCAGGGCGTGCCGGGCGACGGCCTGGCGGACCTCGCCGAGCAGCGGCTCGCCCAGCCGGGCGGCGACCCAGCTGCTGAGCACGACCACTTCGGGGTTGAGCAGGTTGATCAGGTCGGAGATGCCGGCGGCCAGGTAGCGGGCGGTGTCCCGGACCACCTTGAGGGCCACGGGGTCGTTCGCGTCGATCGCGCGGGCCAGGGCGTCGATGGTGGCGGTCTGGTCCTCAGGGTGCAACAGCGGGGACTGCGGGCTGAGTTCGCGCAGGTTCTGCATGATGCCGGGCGCGCCGACGTACGTCTCGACACAGCCGTGGTTGCCGCAGTGGCACAGGCGTCCGTCCAGCACGAGCGTGGTGTGGCCCCACTCGCCGGCGCTGTTGCTCACCCCCCGGTGCAGGCCGCCGCCGAGGGCGAGGCCGGCGCCGACTCCCGTGCCCAGGTTGACCACGACCGCGTCCCCGCGGCCCCGCGCGGCCCCGAACCACAGCTCGGCCACCGCGCAGGCGCGCAGTGGATTGTCCAAGTGCAGGGGATAGGCGATGTGCTCGGCGAGCAGGTCGAGCAACGGAACGTCGTGCCAGTCCCAGTTGGGCGCGTACTCGGCGACGCCGGTGTCCCGGTCCACCTGGCCCGGCACACTCACCCCGACGCCGAGCACCCGGGCCGCCTCGACCCCGGCCTGTGCCACCACCGAGCCGACGGCCGCGGCCACGTGCCCGACCACCTGCTCCGGGCGGCTCTCGCCGGGCCGCATGTCCTCGTCGGCGCGGGCCAGCACGTTCAACGCCAGGTCGAACAGCTCGACATGGACGTACGTCTCCGCGATGTCGACGCCGATCAACGCGCCCCCCGACGCGTTGACGGCGACCAGGCCCCGGGGCCGGCCGCCGGCGGAGTCCTCGAACCCCACTTCGGTGATCATGCGGAGGTCGAGCAGCTCGCCGACCAGCGTGGCGACCGTGGCCAGGCTCAGACCGGTGGCGGCGGCCAGCTCCTGCCGGGAGGTGGGAGACTCGGCGATGATCTGGCGCAGCACCTCGTAGCGGTTCGCGGTGCGGATGTCACGTGATGTGCGCTTCAACGCGGCTGCCCCTCCCATCCCGTCCAGCAGATCGGGCCGGGGCGACATCGGCACCGGCGCGGGCGCCAGGCTATGGGCTGGGAGGGAGTTTCGACAAGGGGTTAGGAAAGGGGCTGGAGGAAGTGGAGGAAGTGGAGGAAGTAGAGGAAGTCCCTCACCACCGACAGCGCATTGCGGCGGACGCAGCGGACGCAGCGGTCAGTCGGCCAGGAGATCCGCCACGAGGGCATTGGTGAACTTGCCGGCCGGATCCAGGGAGCGGGCCAGGTCGCGGAAGTCGCGGACGCGTGTGTACCGTCGCCGGACCACCGTCGGCCGGATCGCGTACACCTTCCCCCAGTGCGGCCGCGGATCGTACCGGACCAGCGCCTCCTCCAGCCGGCGTACCACCGGCAGTACGGCCGCCTCGTCCCGCACCCAGGTGAAGTGCAGTGCCACCGAGTTCCGCGCGTGAGCGGGGCTGAGCCACTGCGTGTCGGCGGCGACCGTCCGTACCTCGCAGGTCTGCAGGACACCGGCGACCGCGGACCGGATGGCGTCGATTCGCTCCAGCGCCTCCACCGCCGCCGGCCGCGGCAGCAGGTACTCCGACTGGATCTCCTCCCCGCTGCTCGGCGTGAACTCCGCCCGGAAGTGCGGCAGCCGCTCGTGCCACGGCCCCGGCACGCCCAGTTGTACGGTGCAGTTGCCCGCGGGCATGCCCGGCACCGGGTGCAGCGGCACCTGCGCGGGTGCGGCCCACGGGAAGTCCACCGCCGGCTGGTCGGTACGCCGCTTGACCCACACCTGCCGGAACCCCGGCTCCCGCCAGTCGGTGAACAGGCTCACGCTGTATCCGGCGGCCGCCACGGCGGCGAAGTCCAGCCCCTCCAGCGGGAGTTCGGTGAACACGTGCTGCTCGACCTCGTACGCCGGCTCCAGGTCGAGGGTGAGCGCGGTGACGACGCCGAGCGCGCCGAGGGAGGTCACCACGCCGTCGAACCGCGGGTCGCTCCGGCCGATCGTCACCGTCGAGCCGTCCGCGACGACGAGCTCCACCTCCCGTACGGCAGAGGCGAGCGGCCCGTTGCCGACGCCCGACCCATGGGTGCCGGTGGCCACCGAACCGGCCACCGAGATGTGCGGCAGTGACGCCATGTTGGCCAGGGCGAGGCCGTGCGCGTGGACGGCCCGGGCCAGTTCGGCGTAACGGACCCCGCCCGCGACCCGGACCGTGCGCGCAGCCGTGTCGACCTCGATCACCGGCGGCAGACCGGCCGTGGACAGCAGGACACCGTCCGGACCCGGGTCGGCGATCCGGTTGAAGGAGTGCCCGCTGCCCAGCACCCGCACCCGTGCACTGCGCGCCACCAGCGCCGCCAGCGCGTCGAGCGTGCGCGGACGGTGGAACTCCCGCGCGGTGTAGGTGATGGTGCGCGACCAGTTGGTGACCGCCCCGGCAGTCTCGGCCGTCCCTGTCACAGTTGCGTCCCTCCCGGAGAGTGCGTCTGCGCCGACCCTCTCATCCGCCGCGAGCCAGAGCAGAGTCCATCTACGGATTTCGTTGTAGCAACCGCATTCATCGACGTATCCTAAATTTGGCTAGCGTGATGAATGCGATATCGGTACCTTCTCGATCCATGACCCAGGAGTCGCTTCCCGCCCGCCTGCCCGTCACCGACCGCACCCGCCACCGCCGGCTGCGCGAGCAGGGCAGCCAGGAGCGGGCGGAGCTGGAGGCGATCCTCGACGCCGCGTTCGTCTGTCACCTCGGGGTGCTGGTGGAGGGGCGGCCGGTCGTCGTGCCCACCGTGTACGGGCGGGACGAGCGGTCGCTGTATCTGCACGGGTCCGTGGCCAGCCGCAGCCTCGCCGGCGACACGCCGGTGTGCGTGACCGTCACCCACGTGGACGGGCTCGTACTCGCCCGGTCCGTCTTCGAGCACGGCGTCAACTACCGCAGCGCCATGATCCACGGCACGGCCCGCACGGTCACCGACCCCGAGGAGAAGCTGGAGGGGCTGCGCCGGCTCACCGAGCACTCCGCGCCCGGCCAGTGGTCGTACGCCCGCCGTCCCAGCCGGAAGGAGCTGGCGGCCACCACCCTCCTCGCCCTGTCTCTGGAGGAGGCCTCCGTCAAGATCCGCACCGGCGCACCGGACGACGGGGACAGCCCCGACGCGGCCCCCGGCCTGTGGGCCGGGGTGCTGCCGCTGACCACGGTCTGGGGTACCCCGGAGCCCGACCCGGCGCTGCCGGCCGGGACCGCCGTACCGGACCACATCGCGCGCCGTGCGGGGACCCGGCACGGCTGAGGCGCAGGCGGGGGCATACGGTGTGAGACGTACGCCTGAGCCGGGAGGAGACAGACGGATGGGCAGTCGTACCGCGCTGGTCGAGGATCTGATGGAGCGGTTCCCGCACGTGCCACGGGAAGCCGTCTTCAAGGAGGACCTGCTCCGCGGCGGCGTCGCCTTCGACCCCTCCGCCCTCAGCGACAACGAGAGCGGCGAGGTCAAGCCGAAGTCGTACTTCATCTTCTCCTTCGACCACGGCACCCTGCCCGAGCTCGGCGAGGCGGCGCTGCGGCGCCCGCCGGAGGAGATCATCCTCACCGGCGGCCCGTACGACCTGCGGCGCACGGTCGTCTCCGTACGGGTGAACCCGGCCTCGCCGTACCGGGTGGCAGCCGACGACGAGGGGCTGCTCGGGCTCTACCTCGACGGGAAGCGGATCGCGGACGTCGGCGTGCCGCCGATGCCGGAGTACTACCGGCACACCCTCTCCAACGGAAAGTCCGTGATGGAGGTGGCCCCGACCATTCAGTGGGGTTACCTGATCTATCTCACCGTTTTCCGCGTCTGCCAGTACTTCGGCGCCAAGGAGGAGTGCCAGTACTGCGACATCAACCACAACTGGCGCCAGCACAAGGCGGCCGGGCGGCCGTACACCGGTGTGAAGGACGTCGAGGAGGTGCTGGAGGCCCTCGAGATCATCGACCGGTACGACACCCAGAAGTCCTCCACCGCCTACACCCTGACCGGCGGCGCCATTACGAAATCGGTTGCCGGGCGGGACGAGGCCGACTTCTACGGCCACTACGCCAAGGCCATCGAGGAGCGCTTCCCGGGCCGTTGGATCGGCAAGGTCGTCGCCCAGGCGCTGCCCAAGGCGGACGTGCAGCGGTTCAAGGACTACGGCGTGCAGATCTACCACCCCAACTTCGAGGTGTGGGACCGCCGGCTGTTCGAGCTGTACTGCCCCGGCAAGGAGCGTTACGTCGGCCGCGACGAGTGGCACAAGCGGATTCTCGACTCCGCGGACGTCTTCGGTGCGCGCAACGTGATCCCGAACTTCGTGGCGGGCGTGGAGATGGCCGAGCCGTTCGGTTTCACGACGGTGGACGAGGCGATCGCGTCGACCACCGAGGGCCTGCGCTTCTTCATGTCGCACGGCATCACACCCCGCTTCACCACCTGGTGCCCGGAGCCCACCACCCCGCTCGGCAAGGCCAACCCGCAGGGCGCGCCGCTGGAGTACCACATCCGCCTCCTCCAGGCCTACCGTCAGACGATGGAGGACTTCGGGCTGTCCTCCCCGCCCGGATACGGTCCGCCCGGACCCGGCCGCGCCGTCTTCTCCGTCAGCTCCTTCATGGACAGCCTGCCCGCGGACGACCGGGCGGCGGACGCCGCGGAGGCGTCGGCCGAGGTGTGATGCCGCGCACCGGACCGGCGGGACGCGGTGAGCGGGACGGCGGGACGGCGGACGGAACGGCGGGACGGTGGGAAGGCGGACGGAACGGCGCGACGGTGAGCGGAACGGCGCCCGCATCCGTACTTCAGGCCGGAGTTGCGGGCTCGTAGCGTCGCGCATCCGCCCCGCCACCATCGGTAACCGGATGTGAACAGGCCGCTTGTCAGTTGTGTCGAGGACGTGAAAGGCTCTGTGTCCTGCCGCGAGGTTCCCTGCAACTCCCTTCGCCCTATGGTGAGTTGACCTCGCTCGTGGATGCAGGAGTCCCATGCCCGACCTGCCGACCCCCCAGGACGCCACCGAGGCTGCGCTGTTCTCGGAGGGCTGGGACGCGGTGCTCAGTTACGCGGACCTGTGTACCTCCGGATCCATGACCGCCCATCAACTGGCGACCGAGGCCTTCACGCTCGGCATGCGCGAGGTCCGCGCGGCGGCGCGCACCCATGTGCGCGGCGCGGGCCGCCGCACCGCCCGGCTGCCCACCATCCCGGCGCTGCTCACCGCCGTACGCGACACCGCCGCCACCTGGGAGGCCGAGGGCCAGGGCCACAAGCTCGACCCCGACGTGCGGCTGTGGCTCAACTCCGCCAAAGCCGCCCGCTACACGGGCCCGCCGCTCGAGCGCCCGGTCGCGCTGCGCGGCCTGAGGGACATGCAGGAGGGCGACGCCTCGCTGCTGTGGCTGGCCGAGGTGGAGGCGCTGCCCCTGCCCACCGTCGCCCGCCGGCTCGGCCTGGACCCGGCCACCGTCGCCGACGAACTCGACCAGGTCCGCACCCTCTTCAGGGACCGCTGCCACCGCGCCCACCTGGACACCCCGATGGACGCGCAGTGCCGCTCCTACGCCCGTCTGCTGGACGCGGTCACCCGCTCACCGGCCGCCGACACCCCCGACGACCTCTCCCGGCACCTCGCGACCTGCGTGCGCTGTGCCGAGGCCGCCGCCTGCCTGCGCCTGCACGGCGGCGGGCTGCCCGCCGCGCTCGCCGGCGGGGTCATCGGCTGGGGCGGCCTCGCCTACCTGGAACGCCGCCGGCGCGCCGCCGAGGTCCGCCTCGGCGCCGGCCGCCCCGCCGGCGCCGCGTCCGGTGATCCGGCGTCCGGCGATCCGGCGTCCGGCGATCCGGCGGAGGGCACCGGCCGCAGCCGCGCCCTGCGCGGCACCCTGCTCGCCGCCGCCGTGCTGCTGTCGGCACTGGCACTCGGTGCGTCGATGATGCCGTACGGCAGCTCCGGCGACGACAGCGCCGCCGCCCGAGACGACCGGCAGCCGGTCGCCGCCGACCCCAGCTTCTCCCGGACCGACACCCCGCCCGGCTCGCCGACGGCACCGGCCGCCACGCCCTCCGCGACGCCCACACCGACACCGACACCCACGCCGGCCGGCTCCGGTCGCGAGCAGCCCGGCCCCGAACCCCAGGGCAGCACCTCCGCGACCGCGCACCCTTCCGGCCCCGGCCGCTCCAGCGCCCCCGCGGCCGACTGCCGGGTCGCCTACGACCTCGTCAACCAGTGGCCCGACGGCTTCCAGGCCACCGTCACCGTCGCCACCGACCGGCCCCTCGACGGCTGGAACGTGTCCTGGACCTTCCGCGACGGCCAGCAGGTCGGCCAGATGTGGGACGCCACCGCCCGACAGAGCGGCTCCCGGGTCACCGCCACCGCCGCCGACTACAACAGGACCGTCGCCGCGCACGGCACGCTGTCCTTCGGGTTCATCGGCACCTGGCAGGACCGGAACCGGGCGCCGTACGGTTTCACGCTCAACGGGGCGTCCTGCACGGCCGGCTGAGCTCGCACCCACCCGTTGCGCGCTGCCGTACCTCGCCTCCGGCTTCGTCCAGGGGCCGCACACCAGCCGAGAGCCTCACATCCGGCAACGCCCGCCGGACCCCAGGGCTCAGGCGGACTTCGTTGCCGCGAAGAGCGAGAAGCAGGTGGCAACCCCCCCGACCCTCACCGCTGGGCGTCCGCGGAGCGGATGCCGGGCAGCATCCGTCCTCCGCCTGGACAGGGACCCGCTTTCCCTCGCTGCGCGCGCTGAATATAGGCTCACGGCCGCGAACGCGCCTGATGGGGCGGAGAACGGGGCCTGACGGGCAGGGACGGGGGAGAAGAGACCGAGTGGAGAAGCTGCGACGGGACGATCCGCAACGGGTCGGGGATTTCGTGACGTTGGCGCGTCTCGACGCCGACGGCAGCCGGGGCGTGCCCGAACGCCGCTATCTGGCCCGCAGCGCAGACGGCGGGCACACCGTCCTGGTGTGTCTGCCCCCGCCCGGCGGTGACCCGGCGCGGTGGGCGGCCGAGGCACAGCAGGCGGCCCGGCTGACCCAGCCCGGGTTCTGGCCGGTCGGCCGGCTCGGGGGGACGCAGGCCTTCCCCTGGTACTCCTCCCCCTACCGGCCGGCCCTACCGATGCCGGCCGTCCTGGCTGCGTACGGCGGCCCGCTGCCGGAACCGTTGGTCCGCACGCTCGGCGGCACACTGGCCGAGGCCCTGGCCTCGGCCCACGTCCTGGGCATCGTGCACGGCGGCGTGTGCCCGGCCGGCGTGCTGCTGACCGCCTGCGGACCGCTCCTGAGCTGCTTCGGCGCGACCCGCGCGAACCCGCCGGCACACAGCTTCGCCGCACAGGCAACCGGTCTGGAGACCGGCTGCCTCGCCCCCGAAGCGGCGGCGGGCGGCCCCGTGGACCGGGCCGGGGACGTCTACGCCCTGGGTGCCGTGCTGGCCTACGCGGCGACCGGGTACACCGTGCCCGAGAGGCAGGAGATCCCCGTCGGCCTGCGGGACATCGTCATGGCCTGCCGCTCACGCGACCCGCAGAGCCGGCCCGAACCCGCGAGGGTGCTCGCCGAGTTGCTGCCGGGCGCGGCATACGGCGGGCTGGCCGGCGGCACCGAGCCGGTGTCCCTGCCCGGCCGCGTCGTCGAGGCGTTGTCCCGTCAGTCGGCGGAGGTCCTCGCCGCAGCACTTCCCACCCAAGGGCACTGAAGGCATGATCTCCCCTCTTCTGCACGACGACCCGCACACCGTCGGCCCGTTCCGGATCCTGGCCCGCCTCGGCGGAGGCGGCATGGGCACTGTCTACCTGGCCCGTTCGGCGGGCGGCCGCACAGTCGCGGTGAAGACCCTGCACACCCGCCTCGCCGCGGACCCCACGCTGCGGACCCGGTTCCGGCTGGAGACGGACGCGGCACGCGTCATCGGCTCCGAGCACGGCGCGGCGGTCGTCGACGCCGACCCCCAGGCACCGACCCCGTGGCTGGCGACCGAGTACGTCCTCGGCCCGCCGCTGGACGCGGCCGTGGAGGGGGGCGGACCACTGCCGGAACCGGCCGTGCGCGCCCTCGGCGCGGCCCTCGCCGCCGGGCTGGAGCAGCTGCACCGGTCGGAGGTGGTGCACCGTGACCTGAAGCCCTCCAACGTCCTGGTGACGGCGCGAGGCCCGCGGATCATCGACTTCGGCATCGCCCGGGCCTTCGGCGACGAGCACCTGACGACCGTCGGCAGTGCCATGGGGACGCCGGCGTTCATGTCGCCGGAGCAGGCGGCGGGCCTGGAACACACGGCGGCGGGGGATGTGTTCGCCCTGGCCGGAGTGCTGGTCTTCGCCGCCACCGGCACCGGCCCGTTCGGCGGCGGGGCCCCCACCGACCTGCTGTACCGCGTCCGGTTCGGCGAGCCGGACCTCGGCAGGGTCCCCGACTCGCTGCGCCCGCTGCTCGCCCGCTGTCTGGCCAAGGACCCCTCGCGGCGCCCGTCCACCACCGAACTGCGTACCGCGCTGGGTGCGGCCGGCGGTGTCCCGGGCGACCACCGCGGCTTCGCGGACCTGCTGCCCGACGCGCTACTGCGGGAGATCGCCCGGCGCAGCGACGAGGTGTGGCGCGAGCCGCCGCACCGCCTGCCGCCACCCGTGCCCGCCGGGGCGCCGGGGACCGAGCCGGCCCCCGCGTCGAGCGTCTCGCGGCGCCGGCTGCTGGCCGTGGCCGGGGGCGCTCTCCTGGGCGGCGGCCTTCTCGGCGGCGGGGGCTGGGCCCTGTTCGGGGGCTCCGGGGGCGGCGGCACGAAGCAGGACGCCGTCGACCGGCCCAAGCCTCCGGCGGCGCTCTGGAGTACTGCCCTGTGGTGCCCGGACGCCGGCGGCGAGGTGATGGTGGTCGGCCGGAACCTGGCGATGCGCGCGGGGATCGTGCTGTGCGGCGTCAACGCCGAGTCGGGCAAGGGCACCTGGCAGGCGAGCATCGAGGAGACCTGGCGGTCGGCCACCGACGGAACCCGCGTCTACGCCCTGCGGGGATACCAGGACGCGGCGCCGCTGGCGGTGTGCGAGGTGGCGCAGACCGACGGCCAACTGGGCAAGCCCCTGGTGGAGCTCTCCGCGTTCGCCGGCAAGGAGCAGTACAACCAGCTGCTGTGCGTGGTCGACGGCGTCGCCTACCTGGTGGCCAAGGCCGCCTCCGGCGGGCGCTGGTACCTGGTCGCGGCCGACCTGGGCACCGGCAAGGAACGCTGGCGCAGCCCGGTGGACGGGCCGCAGACCCAGGATCCGATGGCCCCGGGTGCCCCACCCGCGCTGGGCGGCGCCGTAATGGGGTCCCGGGTGGTGCTGTGCGGGAGCCCGGCCACGGACTCGAAGTTCCTCAAGCTCTCCGTGCACGACAAGGGCGACGGCCATCAACTGTGGCCGCTCTCCGTGACGTTCGCGGGCACCCCGCCGTCCCGTCTGGTCACCGACGACCGGAACATCTACATGGGCGCGGACTCCCTCACCGCCCGCAGAGTGTCCGACGGCAAGCTGGAGTGGGTCGTCGGCATGGGGCAGGACAGCAGCGGCAGCGGCAGCGGCAGCGAGGAGCGGCGGTACGGCGCGCCCGTCGTCCAGGACGGCGTCGTCTACTGCACCGACGGCGACCAGGGACTGATCGCCGTCGACGCGCTCTCCGGCACCATCAACTGGCAGGAGAAGGGACTGTCCGGCAGGAAGACCATGCGGGACGTGGCCCCGGCGATCGGCAAGCGCTATGCCTACTGCGCCGACGACAAGGGCGTACGCGCCGTCGACCTCCAGGCCCACAAGGCCGTCTGGACGTACGAGGCCAAGCCCGTCGTCCTGACCGCCGACCCCAAGGGCGGCCGTCTCTACGTCCGCCAGGAGAAGCGGACCATCGCCCTGCCTCTCGCCTGACCGCCCCGCCCGTCACGATCCAGGAGAGAACCACCCGTGAAACCCCTCGGCCAGGGAGACCCGCTGCGCCTGGGCCCCTACCGCCTCCACGGCGTCCTCGGCGAGGGCGGCATGGGCAAGGTGTACTTCGGAGCGGACGTCTCCGGACGCCCCGCCGCGGTCAAGGTCCTGCTGCCGGAACTCGCCCACGACGGGCACCTGACCGAGCGGTTCCTGAGGGAGGCGCGCACCGCGCAGGCCGTCACCAGCGAGGGCGTGGCCCGCGTACTGGCCGCCGAACTGGAGGGCGGCCGGCCGTGGATCGCCACGGAGTTCCTGGCAGGACCGACGCTGGACGACGCCGTCGCGCGCTTCGGGCCGCTCGACGACGCCGCCGTGCGGGAGCTGGCCCGGTCACTGGCCCGCACACTCCAGGACGTGCACGCCACAGGACTCGTCCACCGGGACGTGAAGCCCCCCAACGTCGTCCTCACCTCGCGCGGCCCCCGCCTGATCGACTTCGGCATCGCCCGCCCCGAACACGGCCTGACCCTCACCCGCACCGGACAGATCCCGGTCACCCCCGGTTACGGCGCGCCGGAACAGGTGCTGGGACAGCGCGTCGGACCGCCGGCCGACGTCTTCTCCCTCGGGGCCGTCCTCGCCTTCGCCGCGGGCGGCCGGCCGGCGTACACCGGCGCCGAGATCACGGCCGTCCTGTACGAGGTCGTGCACGGCAACCCCGACCTGGGGGCCGTTCCCGAGGGTCTGCGGTACCTGGTCACGCCCTGCTTCGCCAAGGACCCGGCGGCACGCCCGCTGCCCATCCAGGTCGCCGAGGCCGCGGCGGCACCGCCTCAGCCCGGACGGCTGTGGAAGTCCGGCCCGTTGGGGGCGGAGATCCGGCAACGGGAAGCGACGGCACGCCGCCTGACAGCCCGTACGGTCGGCCCCTCGCCCACCGCCGCGGACGGCACGGCCGGCGGTGGCCCCCGCCTCACCCGGCGTCGGCTGCTGAGCGCGGCCGCCGGCGGCGGCGTGCTGCTGGCCGCGGCGGGCGGCGGCACCGCCTGGTGGCTCAGCCGTGGTGACGCCCCGTCCGACCCCTTCGACATCCCGCCGGCGGCAAAGGTGCGGGCCGCGCCGCTCGGCTCCGCCGACGGCTCCCCGAAGCCGCTGTGGGGCCCTCTGCAGGACGTGGCCGACGCCGGGTCGCCGCCCCCGCTGCCGGTGCGTGACGTGGTGGTGTTCGGTGCCTCCGGTGGTGGCATCGCGGCGCGCCAGGTCACCGACGGCCGGGAACGGTGGCGGATCGGTGACGCGAAGACGGACGCCGGCTACCTCTCGATCGGGGACCGCCTGGTGGCCACCGCCGACGGCGAGGGAACCCTGCACACCTGGGTCGCCGCCACCGGATCGCCCCGCTGGACGGTGGACGCGCAGGTGGGTGCCCTGCTGGCCGCGGACGCCCACGCCGTCTACCTGCAGACCACCGACGGCCGACTGCGCTGCGTGGGGACCGACGGGAAGGTGCGGTGGACGAAGCGGCCACCGCTGTCGCTCTCGGGCGGCCACCCCGCCGCGGCCCTCGGCGCCGGCCACCTGGTGCTCTGCACAGAGGCGGGCGACGTGGCCGCGGTCCGCGCCGCGGACGGCGCCCGCGCCTGGGTCCGCAAGGGGCAGGCCGCAGGAGCACTGCGGCCCGCCATCGACGGCGGAACCGTCTATCTCGGCGGCCGCACCCTGGCGGCGGTGGAGGTCACCAGCGGCCGCAGGCTGTGGGCCCAGGACCCGCTGCGACCGCCCAGGCAGAGCGACGCCGGGTGGGGCCCGCCCGTGGTGGCCGGCGGTGTGGTCTACGCGCTGGACTGCGAAGTACTGCGCTCGCTGCACGCCGACGGCAGCCAGGCCGCCGACCCGATGATGGTCGCCGGCGTCGCCCCGCCGTGGCAGCCGCCGGCCGTCCAGGGCAACAGCGTCTGGATCGTGGAGAGCGAGGACACCGGGGTCAGCGGCCTGCCGCGGTCCGACGGGGGCGCCCCCCAGACGTACGCCCTCACCGGTGGCCGGCCCCGCTCCCTCGCCGCCGACGGCAATCGCCTCTTCGTCCTCAACCACACGACGCTGCTGGCACTGCCGGTGTACTAGGGCGCGTATCGAGTCGTGATCAATCTGCCGGAACATCGCCGTCGCGGCGGGGCCTGGACCGGTAGATCTTCTTGCGTGACGTGAGCGCAACTGACTGATGTGGAACGGGAGTTCGTCGAGCGGTACCTGCCAGTCGGCGAGTACGGCCCCTACTCCGAGCGGCTGCGGCCGCCGTTCGAGGGCGTGATCTGGCGGTTCAAGACCGGCGGGCAGTGTCGGGAGATGCCGAAGGAGTTCGGCGCCTGCTCCACTGTGCACAACCGCTTCCGGCAATGGCGTGACGCGGGCGTCTTCGAGGGGACCTCGCGAGAACCGTTCTTTGACCGCAACTCACTAGCGCGCTGGTCGGCCATGTGCGGCGAGGTGGCGGCTCGGTTCGTGGTCAAGAGTTGCAAGGGGTCCTTGCAAATACTCTTTGCAACTCGTAGCCTTCTGGCGTGGCCGAACAACCGCCTGCCCAAGAGATCGCCGACGTCGAGGCGCTGCGCGCCTTCGCGCACCCGATGCGGCAGAAGATCGAGCAATGTCTGCGCCGGGGACCGGCCAACTCCACCGCGCTGGCACGCGAGTTGGGCGAGAGCACGGGGCTGGTCAGCTACCACCTGCGGCAGCTTGCCAAGCACGGCTTCGTCGAGGAGGTCCCCGAACTGGCGAAGGGGCGGGAACGGTGGTGGCGGGCGGTGCCGGGGGACCGGCGGTTCCCGCCGTACAGCCGGCAGACGCCGGAGATGCGCGAGGCACTGACCGAGATGCATCGGCTCAACCTCGCCGAACTGATCGACTCGGCCCGGCGGTTCGAGGAGGCGCGCGACGCGCTGGGGCCCTGGGCTGACGCGGCGCTCTTTTCACGCGCCACGCTCCGGGTCGACCCCGACCGGCTCCGTGCGTTCTTCGAGGAGTACATCGCGCTCCTCTACCGGTACTCAGCGCCGGAACTGGGGAACGCGCCCGAGGCGCGGACCGTGCTCGTCCGGCTGCTCGGCATTCCCGAGACCGGGTGACCGTGTGGCTCAGCCGACAGAGAAGGGGAACACACGTCATGCTGCTCTCGGCTACGTCCGCATCACCGATGCGCGCCGTACTGGCCGTTTTATCCGGGGTATTGGCCAGCACCCTCCTCCTGCTGACCGCTCCCATGGCGTACGCCGGCGGGGACGGGCTGGTCCGCCAGGAGGTCACCTTCCGGGGCGGCAGTGGGCTCGTCCTGCACGGCACCGTCCTCAGCAAGAACGGAGCACCCGGCCCGGAACCCGGCATCGTCCTCGTCGGTGGCTCGGGCGCGGGTCCCCGGGAGGAGTACCGGCAGGAGGCCGAGGCGTTCGCCCGGGCCGGGATCACCACGCTCGTCTACGACAAGCGGACCGTCGGCTACTCCAGGCTCCATGTGGACTTCGGCCTGCTGGCTGACGACGCGCTTGCCGGAGTGCGGTTGTTGCAGTCCAGGAGCGGGGTGAACGCACGCCGGGTCGGGCTGTGGGGGTTCAGCGAGGGGGGCTGGGTGGCGCCGCTGGCCGCGTCGCGCTCGAGCGACGTCGCGTTCGTCGTCACCATCGGCGGGTCCGGCTACGACCCACTGCGTACCCAGGCCTGGAACCTCACCACGCATCTGCACCACCAAGGGGTGGGCGGACCGTTCCGTCGTACCGTGGCCGGCCCCGCCGCTCAATTCCTGGCCTCAACCGGTCTGTTCCCCGCGGCTGGTTACGACCCCCTGCCGGTGCTGGAGCGGCTTCACCGGACGCCGGTGCTGGCGCTGTGGGGTGATCACGACATGCAGGTGCCGCCCCAGGAGAGCGCACGGATCTTCCACGAGGCCCTGGCCCGTGCGGGCAACCAGAACGCCGTCATCGGCTTCGTCACCGGCGGTGCGCACAACGGGCACCGCACGTCGGACGGGTTCGACCGGATCGGCGGGCCCCTCTTCCACGGAAAGAAGCTGGGGGAGCTGTCCCCGCGCTACGCGCAGACCATGACCTCATGGGTGCGGGCAGTCGCCGCCGGACACCCACCGGCGTCGAGCGCCGCCCCCGCACCCGGGCAGGCACTCGCCACCACCCACGTGCCGGGACACGCCTGGTATGCCTGGCTCGCCCCGGCCCTGCTACTCCTCGGCTTCGCCGTCTATCCGGTGAATGCTCTCCTGCGCCGGGGCCCGGTCGTGCGCCCGGTGCGGTGGTTGGCCGGGCTCGGCCTGCTGGCGGTCGTGGCGACGGTGGTCTGCCCGCTCGCCGTGTTCGTGGTGGGCAACGGTGCGGCGGCGCCCGTTATATGGGGCCGTCCGGCTTTGTGGCTGGTGGTGCAGGCGCTCGCCGTGGCCGTAGTGGTGTCCGCCTGCGCCTCGGCAGCCACACTCTGGCGCCGACGGCTGACGCCGAGCCGGGCGGTCTGGCTGCGCCTGGCCCCGGTCGGACTGGCCGCGGTCGGGTTCGTACCGTGGGCGGTGTGGTGGGGTATTGCCGCGTGACGACCATCGCCCCTCTACGGCTCCAGCAGCCTCCTGAACGCCCATTGATCACGACTGAAGACAGCCCCTGGTCCTGTGAGCCAGGGTCACGGGCAACGCCGTCTACGAGCGGTTGTGACCCCGCCGACTGTCTCTGTGACGGGCGCTGCCCGCAACCAGAAGTTCGTCCAGTCCACCTCCGTGGAGTCGGAGTTCGCTCCGTATGCCGGGCAGGGTCTCCTGCCGGGCCGTGTCGTACGTGTCGACCGCGGCCAGTGCGACGTCGTCACCCCTGGCGGTACCGTGCGGGCCGATACCGAGTTCGTCGTTCCCCGTGACCCGATGAAGGTCGTGTCTGCCGGGGACCGGGTCGCCGTCGACCCCGACGGCAGCGATCCGCGATACGTGCGGACACTGCTGCCGCGCCGCACCGCCTTCGTGCGCTCCACCTCCGCCAAGCGCTCCGAGGGACAGATCCTCGCCGCCGACGTCGACCACGCCGTCGTCGCCGTGTCGCTCGCCGTCGGACTCGACCTCGGGCTGCTCTGTCCCGCCCGCCGCCGCGGTGAACGCCGGGGGTCCGAAATCCGTAGGCCACTGCGGCGGTACGGGTGCGAAATCCGATCGCCAGTTCCTCGATCGCTGCCCAACAAAGGGGTCCCATGAAACACCGCCGACCGCGCCACCGTCGCAGAGTGATCGCCAGAGCGGTCGGTACGGCCGGTACGCTGGCCATCGCCCTGGGTGCGGGGATGACGCCGGCGATGGCCGCCGGGAAGACGGCCAACAAGCCCACCGCCACCGGGTTCTCACCCGACCAGCCCGACCAGGACGACGCGCCCTGGGCGCCCCGGCACGACGAGGTGCCGAAGCAGCACAAGGCCGTCCGTCCGGAGGCCGTCACGCCCCGCGCGGGCGCGTCCGCTCTCCAGCTCGGTCTGCCCGCGCCGACCGGGCGCCACGGCGTGGGCACGTTCAGCCTGCACCTCGTCGACACGTCCCGCACGGACCCGTACGTGCCCGGCAACAGGCCGCGCGAGTTGATGGTGTCGTTCTGGTACCCGGCCGCCTCCACCCGCGGTCACTACGCGGCGCCGTGGATGCCGGCAGTCTCCGGCGCCCACTTCCTCGCCTCCCAGGGCCTGACGCCACAACAGGTGACGTTGCCGAAGACCGCGGGCCATGTCCTTGCCCCGGTCGACACCAAGCTCGGCAAGCTGCCCGTCCTGCTGTACTCGGCCGGGCTGCACGGGGACCGCGCTGGGAGCACTGCACTCGTCGAGGACCTGGCCAGCCGCGGCTACCTCGTCGTCACCGTCGACCACACCCACGACGCCAACGAGGTGCAGTTCCCCGGCGGACGGCTTGAAGGCGACACCATGCCGGCCGGCGCGCACTCCTCCGACACGCTCAACGTGCGTGCGGCCGACATCCGCTTCGTCATCAACCAGCTCGGCGCGATCAGCAAGGGCCACAACCCGGACGCCGACCACGCCAGGCTCCCCACCGGGCTGTCGCACGCCGTGGACATGTCCCGCATCGGGATGTTCGGCTGGTCGCTGGGCGGCGGCGCGGTCGACACCTCCATGCAGCTCGACCACCGGATCGCCGCCGGCGCCGACCTGGACGGCCAGTTCTTCGGCTCGGCGCCGAGCAAGAACCTGGACCGCCCCTTCATGCTCTTCAGCTCCGGCACCCACAACCGCAACAACGACGGGTCGTGGCGCACGCTGTGGTCGCATCTGAAGGGAGACCGGGTCGACCTCCAGCTCCAGGGCTCGGCGCACCTGTCGTTCGGCGACACGGAGGCGATGCTGCCACAGGAGGCAGGCCTGCGCGGGCTCTCCCCGGCCCAGCTCCAGCAGATACTCGGCACGCTCGACCCGAACCGCGCGATTGAGATCCAGAGGGTCTACCTCGCGGCCTTCTTCGACAAGGAACTGCGCCACCAGCACAGCACCCTGCTCGACGGCCCCGACAAGAAGTACCCGGAGATCTCCTTCGTCCGCTGAACGGGGCATCCGAAGGGCGGCCCCGCATGCGGGCCCGCCCTTCGGATGTGCTGAACCCCGACCGCTTCCTTGCGGGCCACGGCGTTGTGGTCCGCTGCCGCGTCGGTCCCCGCAAGGTCACCTCTGATCGACGGCACTGGAGACAAGCGGCTCGTCGCATCCGCACTGCAGCTGACTTCACCGGGGGTGGCCTTCAGCCCGAACCAGTCGTACGGGAACCGCGTCGCGTGCCTCGTCCGCCCGAGCGGCCGGCGGGTCCGTGTGTCCGGCATTGGGGAGGCCACGGCGACCGCCCTGAACGCCTGGCGCACTTCGTTGGAACAGCGAGCCCGGGCCTCGGCACCCACCGTGCTCCCCCCACAGCAGCTGACCCGGATCCGCACCGAGATCGCAACGCAGCGGGCGCGGTGGAAGGCGGAGGCCAAGCAAGCGGAGGGCAAGGCGCAGCAGGACCGGGACGTCCTGCAGAAGCAAACGTCCGACGAACGGCAGCGACCGACCACAGAGCGTCAGCAGCGCGGCGTGGAGTCCCAGCGTGAGCGGGCCGAGCTGCCGCAAGGCCAGAAGCAGCTGACCGGTGCCGAGGCGGAGCGGGTCCGGGTGACCGGTGAGCTCGCTGCCACCCGGGCGGAGACGCGGCGCATGCCCGGCATCGGGAGATACGTCAAGTTCGTGGTGCCGGGAGGCCGAGGTTGCGAAAGTCCGGGGGCTGGCCTGCCGGCGACTGGAGCTTCGTGGCGGTCGTGAGCCGCGACTGCCTCGCGTGCGGATATGGGCGTGCGCGCCAAGCCGTACTGCGATACGGGTACTGCAGAGGCCGTCGCTCCGTTCCTCCGGTTGAATGCCTCTGTGGCACAGGACTTGGACTTCGACGAGGACGACCTGCGGGCGCTGGCCGGGCCACGCTCCTTCGAGCGGGGCCGAGGGTATCTGGCCGCGGTGACCGCCATGGAGGTCGGCGACGGCTGGATCGCGGCCACCGTCCACGGGACGGACGCCTATCAGGTGGAGTTGGACCTGGAGGGGCCCGACGGCCTTGCCGGAGAGTGTGACTGCCCGTACGGCACGGAGGGCAACTTCTGCAAGCATCTGGTCGCCCTGGGCCTGACCGTGCTCGCCGAGCCGGAGGCGGTGCCGAGGCAGCGCGGCCGGGCCAGGACTCGTGCCCAGGAGCTGGATGCGTGGCTGGCTGTGCGCTCCAAGGACGAGTTGCTTGCCCTGGTACGGGAACAGGTTGCCGGGGACCGGCAGTTGGCGCGTCGGCTGGAGCTGCGGGCGGCGAGTGCCCGTGGGGACCTGGCCGAGGTCCGCGCCCGGATCCGGGAACTCCTCGACACCGCTCCCTTCGCACGGTACGGCTACGTGGAGTACGCCGATGCCCACGCCTACGGTGAACAGGCCTCTCAGGCGGTGTCCGCGATCGCCGCGCTGACCGCTGCCGGGCGTCCCGCGGACGCGACCTCCCTGTGCCGGGAGGCGATGCGGCTGCTGAGCGAGGCGCAGGATGCGATCGACGACTCCGACGGTCACCTGGGCCGAATCGGGGCTGCGCTCGCCGAAGCCCACCTCGACGCGTGCCGCGCAGCACGCCCCGACTCGGACGAGACCGCGCGTTGGCTGGTCGGTCATCTGCTGAGTGACCTGGGTGATCTCACCGGCATCGATCCCCTCGACTACGAGGATGTCCTCGGCACCCAAGGAATGTGCCGGGTTGGGGAGTTGGCGGCTGCGGCCTGGCGTCGCAACCGCACCGGCTGGGCGGAGAAGTACCTGATGGAACGGCTGGCCAGGGCGGAAGGAGACGTGGACGGCTGGGTCGCCGTGCACGCGGCCGACCTCGCCCCGGACGGCAGCACTCACCTGAGCGTCGCACGCGAACTGGACGCGGCCGGTCGCTCGGACGAGGCCCTGCGGTGGGCGGAACGCGGCATCGGGGAAACACCCGGCGACGTCACCCCCGACAACACTCTGATCGATTACCTCTGCGACCGCTACACCCGCGCCAACCGGCTCCGTGACGCCGTCGCCCTGCGTCGTGTGCAGTTCGCCGCCCGCCGCTCCCTGGCCACGTACCAGCAGTTGCGTACGGCGGCACAGGCAGCCGGCTGCTGGCAGGCCGAGCGGGAGCAGGCGCTCGTGCTGCTGCGCGCTGACGCCGGGCAGCGGCAGCAGCCCTGGTACGGCGGCCCGGTCCTGGTCGATGCCCTGCTCGACGACGGGGACGTCGACGCCGCCTGGCGGGCCGCGGCCGAAACGCATGCACACGACCGACAGTGGCTCGCCCTCGCCGGCCGGGCCCGCGCCGCCCGTCCTGCCGACGCGCTCGGGGTCTACCTGCGGCTGGCCGGACCGCTCATGAAGCAGACGGGCAACGCCGTCTACGAGCAGTTGACCGGTCTGCTGCTGAGCATGCGCGACTGCCATCGCCGCCTGGGCACGGAAGACGAGTTCACCGCATACCTCGCCGTTCTGCGTGCCGGTCAGAAGCGCAAGCGGAACTTGATGCGGCTCCTCGACCAGCACGGCCTGTGACACGGCCAGAAAATCGGTGGCGCCGGAATGCGGCCGCCTCTACGGTGAGATCCGCTTCACGCAGTGGCTGTTGGCTGCCGCTGTCGGCTGAGTGAGAAACGGGAGGTGTGACCGATGGCTGTCTCTGTGATGGGCGTTGCCCGCAACCAGAAGTTCGTCCACTCCACCTCCGTGGTCTCCGGCTGACCTCACCTGTTTCCTTCCGTGTCCGAGTACGCGGTGCCGGGGCCACCCATGTGAAGGGTCACCCCTTGTCTTCCTCTTCTCTTTCGAGTTCGGCTTCGTCACATCCGCTCGCCCCGTATGGCTGGGATGTGGACTGGGAGTCGGAGTTCGCTCCGTACGCCGGGCAGGGTTTCCTGCCGGGCCGTGTCGTACGTGTCGACCGCGGCCAGTGCGACGTCGTCACCCCTGGCGGTACCGTGCGGGCCGATACCGAGTTCGTCGTTCCCCGTGACCCGATGAAGGTCGTGTGTACCGGGGACTGGGTCGCCGTCGACCCCGACGGCAGCGATCCGCGGTACGTGCGGACGCTGCTGCCGCGCCGCACCGCCTTCGTGCGCTCCACCTCCTCCAAGCGCTCCGAGGGACAGATCCTCGCCGCCAACGTCGACCACGCCGTCGTCGCCGTGTCGCTCGCCGTCGAACTCGACCTCGGCCGGGTCGAACGCTTCCTCGCCCTGGCCTGGGAGTCCGGCGCCCAGCCCGTCGTCGTCCTCACCAAGGCCGACCTGGTGCCGGACCCGGTCACCCTCGCCCACCTCGTGCAGGACGTGGAGACGAGCGCGCCCGGCGTGCCGGTGGTCACCGTCAGCGCCCTGCACGGCGACGGGCTCGACGTCCTCGTCGCACTCGTCGGCTCCGGTACGTCCGTGCTGCTCGGCCAGTCCGGCGCGGGCAAGTCCACGCTGGCCAACGCCCTCGTCGGCGCGGACGTCATGGACGTGCGCGCCGCCCGGGACGTCGACGGCAAGGGGCGGCACACCACGACCACCCGCAACCTGCTCACCCTGCCCTCGGGCGGGGTCCTCATCGACACACCCGGGCTGCGGGGCGTCGGCCTGTACGACGCCGAGAGCGGGGTCGGCCAGGTGTTCGCCGAGATCGAGGAACTGGCCGAGCGGTGCCGCTTCCACGACTGCGCCCACGAGACCGAACCGGACTGCGCGGTGCGCTCAGCCGTGGAGAACGGGGAGCTCCCCCCGCGCAGGCTGGAGAGCTACCGCAAGCTGGTGCGGGAGAACCAGTGGATCGCGGCCAAGACCGATGCGCGGGTCCGTGCGGAACTTCGGCGGGACTGGAGGAGGAAGGGCGCCGAGGGGAGGGCGGCGATGGAGATCAAGCGGGGGCACTGGAAGTAGTCCCCCCAGGTCGGCGTCATGTCCGATTTCCGCCAGTCCCGGCCTCGTCCGCTGCCGCACACTGGAACACGTGATGGACGAGGACACCAGGTACGAAGCCGTACGCAGCCGGGACGGCAGGTTCGACGGAGTCTTCTTCTTCGCCGTCGAGACCACCGGGATCTACTGCCGGCCCAGCTGTCCCGCGGTGACGCCGAAGCGGCACAACGTGCGGTTCTTCGCGACGGCCGCCGCCGCGCAGGGCTCCGGGTTCCGGGCCTGCCGGCGGTGCCGGCCGGACGCCGTGCCGGGGTCCGCGGAGTGGAACGTGCGGGCGGATGTCGTCGGGCGGGCCATGCGCCTGATCGCGGACGGTGTCGTGGACCGCGAGGGCGTCGCCGGGCTCGCCGCGCGGCTCGGCTACAGCGCGCGGCAGGTCCAGCGGCAGCTCACCGCGGAACTCGGCGCCGGGCCCGTGGCGCTCGCCCGGGCCCAGCGGGCACACACCGCGCGAGTGCTGCTGCAGACCACCGAGCTGCCGGTCACCGAGATCGCGTTCGCGTCCGGGTTCGCCAGCGTGCGGCAGTTCAACGACACCGTCCGGGAGGTGTACGCCTCGACGCCCACCGAGCTGCGGGCCGCCGCCCCCCGGGGCCGGAGTGCCTCCCGGGGCCGTGGCGACCGCCGGGCCGCCCCCGGCGCCGGGATCCCGCTGCGGCTCGCCTACCGCGGGCCCTACCAGGCCGCCGCCGTCTTCGACCAGCTCGTGAGGGAGGCGGTAACCGGTGTCGAGGAGGTTTCCGGCGCGCCGGGCGACCGTACCCACCGGCGCACGCTGCGGCTGCCGTACGGCACCGGAATCGTCGCCGTCGAGGAGCGCACCCGGGAGCCGAGGACCGGCACCGGCACCCGTCCGGGCGGCTGGCTCGACGCGCGGCTGCACCTCACCGACCCCCGGGACCTGACCACCGCGGTGCAGCGGCTGCGGCGCCTGTTCGACCTCGACGCCGACCCGTACGCCGTCGACGAGCGGCTCGGCGCCGACCCCCGGCTCGGCCCGCTGGTCGCCGCCCGGCCCGGGCTGCGCTCGCCCGGCGCCGTCGACCCGCCGGAGGCCGCCGTCCGCGCCCTGGTCGGGAAGGACGGCGCGCAGGAGCTGGTGCGGCGCTACGGCAAGGTGCTCGACGCGCCCTGCGGCAGCCTCACCCATCTCTTCCCCGAGCCGGCCGTCCTCGCCGAGGCCGAGCCGGACGGGCCGCTGGGGGCGCTGGCCGCCGCCCTCGCCGACGGCACCGTACGGCTGGACCCGGGCGCCGACCGGGACGATGCGCGGGACGCCCTGCTCGCCCTGCCCGGGATGGATCCGGCCACCGTCGCCGCCGTACGCGTGCGGGCCCTCGGCGATCCCGACGTCGCCCCGCCCGGCGCGGAGGTGCCCGACGACTGGCGGCCCTGGCGCTCGTACGCCGTCCAGCATCTGCGTGTGGCAGGGGAGTGGGACGACCGATGACAAACGTCTACTGGACGCGACTCGACGCTCCCGTGGGCCGGTTGCTGCTCACCGCCGACGCCGACGGGGCGCTCACCTCGCTGTCCGTGCCCGGGCAGAAGGGCGGGCGGAGCGTGCAGGACGGCCGGCGGCGGGACGCCGGGCCGTTCCGGGCCGCCGCCGACCAGCTCGCCGCCTACTTTGCCGGTGAACTCAAGGAATTCCGGCTGCCGTTGAGCCCACACGGCACGGAGTTCCGGCAGCGGGTGTGGGCCGCGCTGGACGAGGTGCCGTACGGCACCACCGTCACCTACGGGCAGATCGCCGCGCGGATCGGCGCCTCCCGCGCGGCGGTTCGCGCCGTCGGCGGGGCGATCGGCGCCAACCCCCTGCTGATCGTGCGCTCGTGCCACCGGGTCATCGGCGCGGACGGATCGATGACCGGGTACGCGGGCGGAGTCGAACGGAAGGTGTGGCTGCTCACCCTGGAGGGCGCGCTCACCGGTCAGGGCCCGGCCCCGCGGACGCCCTCCGCCTGCTCGGCGTCCGGAATCTGCTTGCCTACTCCTCCTCCTGCTCCTCCTCCAGACCCCAGCTGTGCACCCGGCGGGGATGGATGCGGATCACCTCCTCGCTGAAGTGCGGGCCCAAGTCGTGCGGCCCGACGAGGAGTTCGGCCTCGCCGCGGATGTCGACGCCGCGCACCCGCCAGGGCCGTAGGCTCGCGATGTCGTCCACGACCAGGGCGACCTTCGGGTTCTGCCGGAGATTGCGCCACTTCTTCGTCGTCCCCATCGCGTAGCCGCCGATCAGGATCGTGCCGTCGTCCCGGACGACGAAGCCCACCGGGTTCGCCTGCGGCTGGCCGTGCGGGTCGACGGTGGCCATCCGGCCCAGCCGCTGCGAAGCCAGATACGCGCGCTCCGCCTCGCTGAATTCGGTCATGACAGCAGCCAAGCACGCCGGCCCGCTCCGCACATCGGCTCCGCGCCCTAGGGCCGCCGTCCTACGCCCGGTTGCGCCGAGCGGGTGGACCGCCGTCGAGGGTGCGGTGGCCGGGCCCGGCCGTGTGGCACGGTCTGCTCCGACGGGCAACGGGGAAGGGCGGGTGCGGAGATGGCCGGTGCCGGACGGATCCTTGGGGTGCTGCTGCTGGCGATGCTGCCGGGTACGAGGGCGCCGGCCGTGGCGGAGCCGGCGCCGCCGCCCTGGACGGGCAGCTGGGAGACCGCGCCGTCGGGAACCGCTTCCGCACTGCCCGGTGCCGCGATCCGCAATGTCGTCCACCTCAGCGTCGGCGGTACGGCCGTGCGCATCCGGCTCGGAAACCGTTTCGGCACCGCGCCGTTGCGGCTCGGCGCGGTCACCGTCGCGCTGCGCCGGGGGACCGGCCCGGACGCGGTGCCCGGCACCCTGCGCACCGCCACCTTCCACGGTGCCCCGACGGCAACCGTCCCGCCCGGCCAGGACACGGTCACCGACCCGGTGCCGCTGCCCGTCCCGGCCGCCGCCGACCTCCTCGTCACCGTGTACACCCCCGGGGACAGCGGACCCGCCACCTACCACCAGACCGCCCTGCAGACCAGCTACGTCGCCCCGGACGGCGCGGGCCGGGTCGCCGACGAGGGCGGCGCCGCCTACACCACCACCGTCAGCCGCTGGTACTACGTCACCGGCGTCGACGTCCTCGGCATCACCTCGGGCAGCATCGTCGCGTTCGGCGACTCCCTCACCGACGGAAACGGTTCCACTCCCGACACCAACCACCGCTGGCCCGACCGGCTCGCCGAACGGGTGCGTGCGGACCGGCTCGGAGTCCTCAACGCCGGAATCTCCGGAAACCGTTTGCTACGTGACGGCACCGGACCGAGCGCCCTCACCCGCCTGGACGCCGACGCCCTGGACCGGGCCGGGGTACGGATCCTGGTCGTCCTGGAGGGGATCAACGACATCAAGGGCACACCGAAGGCCGACGACGTCACCGCCTACGCCGACGCCTACCGCACCCTCGTCGCCCGCGCCCACGCCCGGGGCATCCGCGTCGTCGGCGTCACCCTCACCCCGTACCGGGGCTTTTCCGCCTACTCGGACGCCCGCGAGGCGGTACGGCAGCAGGTGAACGCGTTCATCCGCACCGGCGGCATCTTCGACGCGGTCGCCGACGCCGACGCCGCTCTCCGCGACCCGACCGACCCGACCCGCCTCCTGCCCGCCTACGACCCCGGCGACCACCTGCACTTCAACGACACCGGGATGGCAGTGGTGGCCGAGACGGTGCGTGGAGCCATGGGGGCGGTGCGGTGACGGGGCCGGCCGGGCCGGCGGGGTGCCGCTGCGCCCATCGTGCCGCTCCAGCGGCACGACTGCCCGCAGCTACGACGTGCCGGCGTGGTCGGTGGTCAGCGACGGGCAGATCCTCCGGCGATCGCTCAGCCCCACAGCACCGCCCCCAGCCACGCCCCCGCGATCAGCAGGCAGGCGAACAGTTCCGCCAGGACGCTGGAGCCGCCCGAGCGCATCGTCGTGCGGAGGGCGGCCATCGCCTCGCCGTGCCGGCCCAGGCGCAGCCGCTCGTACAGATAGATGCCGGCAACGAAGCCCGGCACAGCGCCCAGCACCGGCAGCAGCACGAAGCCGAGGAACGCCCCGGCGCCCGCGTACACCCCCATCCGCGGTGTGGCGCCGCTCTGGCGGAGCCGGCGCGGGGGCAGCGCCGTGCGGACCGCCAGCGACAGCAGCAGCACCGCGCCGGCCCCCACGAGCACAGCCCAGCTCAGGGGCTGCGGATCCGTGAGCGCCCACCACAGCACCGCGGCCCACACCAGCCACGACCCCGGCACCCCGGGCACCAGCACTCCGCACAGGCCGAGTGCGACGACCACGCCGACCAGCAGGAGTTCCCACACTCCCATCTGCCCAGAGTGCCGGAGAAGGCGGGCGAGGGCAGATGAGGGCGGGCGAGGGCAGATGAGGGCGGGCGAGGGCGGGCGAGGGCGGGCGACGCCGGGTGACGGCAGACGACGGTGGTGACGGCAGGTGACGGCTGGTGGTGACGGGCCGGCCGGAGCCTACGGGCGCGTGACCCAGTCCCGCTCGTACGCGTGCCAGCCCAGCTGCAGCCGGGTCGTCACCCCGGCCAGCTCCATCAGCCGCCGCACCCGGCGCTGCACGGTCCTCAGGCCCAGGTCGAGCTGCTTGGCCACGCTCGCGTCGGTCAGCCCGGCCAGCAGCAGCGACAGCACCTCCAGATCGGTGGCGTCGGGGCCGTCCGGCAACTCCTCGACCACCCCCGAGGCGCCCAGGCTCAGCGGCAGCGCCTCCCGCCACACCGACTCGAACAGCCCGGCCAGCAGCTCCAGCAGCCCGCTGGCGTGCACCACCAGCGCGGCCGGCTCCGCCGTGCGCGAGGTCAGCGGCACCATCGCGAGCGAACGGTCCGCGATCACCAGCTTCGTCGGCACCCGGTCCACCGCCCGCACCTGCTCGTCCCGGCCCAGCGCCGCCGTCAGCTCGGTCAGCCCGTGCGGCAGCTCCAGCACCGCGCGCTCCACCACCACCCGGTAGCGCACCCCGCGCCCGGCCGCCTGCGCCTCCGCCCCGTTCTCCAGGCCGGACACGACCACCGGATTGCCGGTCACCAGCGCGCACACCTCCTCGGCCGCCCCCAGCTGCAGTTGCAGAAAGCGCTGGGCGACCGCCGAGGCACCGGTCACCACCTCCACCAGGTCGTGCACCGCCGGTTCGGCCGCCGCCGCCCGGTACTCCTCCGCGAGCAGCGCCGCCGCGAGTTCCGCCTTCTCCAGCTCGTGCCGCTGCTGGGTGAGCAGCGCGCCCAGCGCCACCCCGGGCGGGGCCGCCACCCAGCGGCCCGGCCGGGCCGGGGACTGCGCGGCGAGCCCCTGCCGCTCCAGACGGCGCAGTGCCCGTTCGGCGTCCGGCTCGGACAGCGTCAGGCGCCGTGCCAGATCGGTCACGTCGGCCGCGCCCACGGACACCAGCGCCCGGTACGCCGCCTCGTGCGTGTCGTCCAGCCCGATCGCCGCCAGCATCGGCCCACGTCCCTCCCCTGGAACGGGCCTGGAATCCAGGCCCGGGAACCCGCCACCAACAAGCCGTCACGACGGGCGGGTCCAGCCTGGCGGAAACCGGCCACGGCGCAAACCCGCCGCGGAACATCATCGCCGTACCGGAGGTGGGTCTGCCAAGGTGGCAGCACCGCGGGGCGCGGGCCGTGCGTTCGATGCACAGCCGCGTCCCAGGAAACCAAGCCACAATCCGGTCATCCGACCGGTGCCCTGTCGCGGCCCGGTCGCCCCGACCGTGGCCCGGGCCCGGACGTGTGCGAGCCACGCGAAGAGGATCCGGGGCCGGGCCACTTGGGACGTCGCCGGGCGGTCCTCCCGTGGGGGGTGGGGCCGCCCGGCGGCCATCTGCCCCCTCTCGTACGGCTGTTCACTCCCTCACCCGACACGCCGTTCGACGGGGCCGGGTGCGCCGGATTTTCCCGATGCTCCGTTTTCATACGGCCCGTGCGGTGGACAATCAGGGGCATGAGCCAGCAGGGGGGAAGGCCCGCCCGTTCCGAGGACGACTGGTGGGGACAGCTGTACGACGACTCCGCCGAGGACACGGGACCTACGCCCGCGCCCGATACCCTGGACGACCGCTTCGCCTCCGCGAAGCACACGGTGACGGACCTGCCGGTCAGGGCACCGGGCCGGGGGAATGCCGACGGCGAGGCGCGCGCAGACGACAGCGGCGCGGTACGAGGTACCGGGGCCGCAGGTACAACGGAGCCCCGGGACCCCGCGGTGCCGCCGCAACGCGCGGCCCAGGACCCCGGGGCACCGTCGCTGCCGACGCAACGCGCGGCTCAGGACTCCGCGGCCCCGCCGCCCGTCCCCCCGCCGGCCCCTCGCTCCCCCTGGGAGCCTCCTCCGGCCGTACCCCCGACCCCGTCGACGTCGCCCCCGCCCGCCGGCCTCGCGCAACCGACCCCGCCACTGTCGGCACCGACCGACCCGCAACACCCCCCCGCCCCCTCCCTGTCGACGGCACCGGCACCCGTCCACCCGGACCAGTCCCCACCACCCTCCGCCTCGCCTTCCGCGCCGCTCGAAGATCGCGCGGTGCAGGACCCACGGTCACCGGTCGCGCCCGCCGATCCGCAGCTCCCGACGGCCTGTGCGTCGCCCCCTGGTCCGCAGCCCCGGCCAGTGCCCGGCGCGGCCGCTGATCCGCAGGCCCCGTCAGCACCCGCCTCGCCTTCCGCGCCGCTCGGAGATCGCTCGGCGCAGGACTCGCGATCACCCGCTGCGGCCGCAGACCCACAGCTCCCGTCGCCCCCCGCGCCGCTCCTCGAGCCGCAGCTCCCACCGGCACCACCCGCCCCGCAGTTCCCGGAAGGGCATGCCGCCACGTCGGTCACGGCGGTCACCGGCGGTCGGTCCGGCGAGGCCGCCGCCGTCTCGCCCGTGCCCCCACCCCCCTCCGCCGTCGACTACGTCGGCTCCGGTCCGCCCACCTACGACCCCGAGCCCACCGCGCTGCCGGCCGCCGATCCGGACGGGCTGGGGGAGTCGGTCGCGGACACGGTGCTGGACGGTGCCCGGTACGGGGCGTGCACGCTGCGGGCGGTGTCGATGCGCGGGGACTCGGCGCGGTACCGGGGTGAGCCGCGCCGGGACTCGCTGCTCACCGCCCGGTTCGGGACGGGGGAGCAGGCGCTGGTGCTCGTCGCGATGGCGACCGGAGTGCGGGGTACACCGGGCGCGCATCTGGCGGCGGCCGAGGCGTGCCGGTGGATCGGGCGGGCCGTGGGCCGCAGTCATCACCGGCTGGTGGAGGACATCCGGGCGGCCCGGCGCGGCGACCTGAAGTCGGGGCTGCACCGGCTGACCGACCGCAGCCTCGGCATGCTCCGCGCGAGCGCCGCCGAACAGGGCGTCGACCCGGAGGAGTACACGGCGAGCTTGCGCTGTCTGCTGGTGCCCGCCGATCCCGACTGCCGTACGCGCGTGTTCTTCGGCGTCGGTGACGGTGGCCTGTTCCGGCTGCGGGACGGCGCGTGGCAGGACATCGAGCCGCAGGTGCCGCCCGCCGACACCGCGGGCGGTTCGGTCGTCGGTTTCGGCTCCGCGGCGAAGACGTTTGCCGAAACCCCTGAGGGCGACCGGCTCACCATGGACTTCGGCATCCCGACCCCGCCGAGCCCGTACGAACCGGCGCCCGAGCCGCCCCGCGAGCCGTTCCGGTTCCGGGCCTCGGTCGCCCGCCCCGGTGATGCCCTGGTGATGTGCACCGCGGGCCTGGCCGATCCGCTGCGCGGCGAGGCCGCGCTCTGCGCCTACCTGGCCCGTCGCTGGTCCGGCCGCACCCCGCCCGGGCTCGCCGCGTTCCTCGCCGACGCCCAGGTGCGGGTGAAGGGTTACGCCGACGACCGTACGGCGGCGGCCGTGTGGGAGGCGTAACCGTTTCCCCTGTGCATCCATGGGTGTATGGCCAAACAGAACGTAGCCGAGCAGTTCGTCGACATCCTCGTCCGCGCCGGGGTGCGCCGCCTCTACGGCGTGGTCGGGGACAGCCTCAACCCGGTGGTGGACGCCGTCCGCCGCAACGCCGCCATCGACTGGATCCACGTACGCCACGAGGAGACCGCCGCCTTCGCGGCCGGCGCCGAGGCGCAGATCACCGGGAAGCTGGCGGCCTGCGCCGGCTCCTGCGGCCCGGGCAACCTGCACCTGGTCAACGGACTGTACGACGCACACCGCTCCATGGCCCCGGTGCTCGCGCTCGCCTCCCACATCCCGTCGAGCGAGATCGGCCTCGGCTACTTCCAGGAGACCCACCCCGACCGGCTCTTCGAGGAGTGCAGCCACTACAGCGAGCTGATCTCCAGCCCGAGGCAGATGCCCCGGCTGCTGCAGACCGCCATCCAGCACGCGGTCGGGCGCAGCGGGGTCAGCGTGGTCGCGCTGCCCGGTGACATCGCCGCCCAGCCGGCCCCGGAGAAGGCCGCGCAGAGTGCCCTCGTCGCCTCCCGGCCGACGGTACGGCCCGGCGACGCCGAGATCGACGCGCTGGTGGAGATGATCGACGCGGCGGACCGAGTAACCCTTTTCTGCGGCTGCGGTACGGCGGGCGCGCATGCGGAGGTCATGGAGTTCGCCGGGAAGATCAAGTCCCCGGTGGGGCATGCGCTGCGGGGCAAGGAGTTCATCCAGTACGACAACCCCTACGACGTCGGCATGAGCGGGCTGCTCGGCTACGGCGCCGCCTACGAGGCCACCCACGAGTGCGACCTGCTGATCCTGCTCGGCACCGATTTCCCGTACAACGCCTTCCTCCCCGACGACGTGCGGATCGCCCAGATCGACGTGCGGCCCGAGGTGCTCGGCCGCCGCTCCCGCCTCGACCTCGCCGTGTGGGGCGATGTGCGCGAGACCCTGCGCTGTCTCATCCCGAGGGTGAAGGAGAAGACCAACCGGCGCTTCCTCGACCGGATGCTGAAGAAACACGCCGACGCGCTGGAGGGCGTGGTCAGGGCCTACACCCGCAAGGTGGACAAGCACGTCCCGATCCACCCCGAGTACGTGGCCGCCGTCCTCGACGAAGTCGCCGACGACGAAGCGGTGTTCACGGTCGACACCGGGATGTGCAATGTGTGGGCCGCGCGGTACCTCTCGCCCAACGGACGGCGCAGGATCATCGGTTCGTTCTCGCACGGGTCGATGGCCAACGCGCTGCCCATGGCGATCGGCGCCCAGTTCACCGACCGGCGCCGCCAGGTGGTCTCGGTGTCCGGCGACGGCGGGTTCTCCATGCTGATGGGCGACTTCCTGACGCTCGTGCAGTACGACCTGCCCGTCAAGGTCGTGCTGTTCGACAACTCCTCCCTCGGCATGGTCGAGCTGGAGATGCTGGTCTCCGGGCTGCCCTCCTACGGCACCACCAACACCAACCCCGACTTCGCCGCCGTCGCGCGCGCCTGCGGTGCCTACGGGATCCGGGTGGAGAAGCCCAAGCAGCTCGCCGGCGCACTCAAGGACGCCTTCCGGCACAGGGGTCCGGCCCTGGTGGACATCGTCACCGACCCCAACGCCCTGTCCATCCCGCCGAAGATCAGCGCCGAGATGGTCACCGGGTTCGCACTGTCCGCCTCCAGGATGGTGCTGGACGGCGGCGTAGGCCGCATGCTCCAGATGGCCCGCTCGAACCTGCGCAACGTGCCGCGCCCCTAGTGGGACAGCAAGGAGTGAATTTCGGCCACTTTCACGGCGTGTGACGGCGTGCCGACGGCCGGTGCCGGGCGCATCTGCCTTGCCGTCCCGGGGCGTTCGTGGCGCCCAGGGCCCTACGGGGAGCCGGTCCCCCGGGTGTGGCGCGGCCCGGTGGCTGGCCCGGGCGTCGTGCGGGCGTGGCCGAACCGCCGGTCATCGGGCATGCGTGATGACTGCCTGTGTGCGTGCTGGGCAAGCATCCCCCCGTGAACGTGTTCGACCAGGAGGGGCAGGGACCAGCGGCGTGCGGGCGGGGGTCATGAAGAGTCAGGCACGAGGGGGCGGTCCCGCGGTCGTCGGGGGCTCCTCGGCGGCGACGGGGGAAGAGGCCGGCACCATCACGGGACGCGTGCACCGGCTCCGGCGCAGGCTGGGGCGGGCGGATCTCAAGGCGGTGCCCGAGGCCCGCCGGGAGTTGCGCGAACTGCTGCGGCACTGGGGGAAACCGGGCCGTTCGGAGATCGCCGAACTACTCACCAGCGAACTGGTCACCAACGCGCTCGTCCACACCGACGACGACGCGATCCTCACCGCGGTCGTGGAGCCGGGCGGGCTGCGCGTGGAGGTACGGGACTTCGTGGGCCGCAGACCGGAGCTGAGAGGCCCGGACTCGGACGACGACACCCATGGGCGGGGGCTGATGCTGGTGCAGTCCCTGGCGGACGCCTGGGGTGTGCGCCCGCACGGGGTGGGCAAGTCGGTGTGGTTCGAACTGGGCGCCGAGGCCGTGTGACGCTCCGCGGGAAGGCGGGCTCACAGAGCGGGTGCGGGCAGCTGCCGGCCCGGGACGGGGCGCGGCACGGGCAGGGGGGAACAGGGTGGGAAACGGACAGGGGGAAACGGACAGGGGGAAACGGACAGGGGGAAAGGGACGGGCGGGAAACGGGCCGGGGGCGTGACCCGTGCGGTCACGCCCCCGGCCCGGGATGAGCGGCGGTCCTAGCCGAACTGCTGCTCCAGGTCCTTCAGCTTGCGCTCCAGGGAGTCGAGCCGCGGCAGGGCCATGGTGTCGTCCTCGGCGGTGAGGTCGACGGTCACCTGCTCAGCGGACCCGCTGCGGACCGGCTGCAGGGAGGGACGGGCGCGTACGGGCAGCTGTTCCGCGGTCGATATGGCAGGCTCCGCGGTCGCCTGGGCGGGGCCGCGCTCCACGGCCTGCACCTCCACCTCGACCTGCCGTCCGCCGCGGCTGACGAAGCCGCGGTGGCCCCGGCTGATGGCCTTCAGCTGGGCGCGCTCCATCCGCTGCTGCTCGCGCCGGCGCTGCCGCGTCTCCTCCTTCTGGCGCCTGTCGTCGCGGACCTCCTCGACCGCCTCGTCCAGGCTGCGCACGCCCTCCAGGAGCATCAGCGACCAGGCCCTGTAGGTCTCGCGGGGGGCGCGCAGCCAGCGCACGATGCGGATCTGCGGCAGCGGACGCGGCACCAGGCCCTGCTCGCGCAGCGCGGCCCGGCGGGTCTGCTTCAGTGCCCGGTCGAACAGGACGGCCGCCGAGAGTGACATACCGGAGAAGAACTGCGGCGCGCCCGCGTGGCCGGCGCCCCGGGGCGCGTGCACCCAGTTGAACCAGGCCGCCGCCGCGGCGAACATCCACACGAGGATCCGGGAGCCGAGGGCCGCGTCACCGTGGCTGGCCTCGCGCACCGCGAGGACGGAGCAGAACATCGCGGCGCCGTCCAGGCCGAACGGCACCAGGTACTGCCAGCCGTCGGTCAGCCCCAGGTTCTGCTCGCCGAAGCCGACGAGGCCGTGGAAGGACAGGGCGGCCGCGACCGCCGCGCAGCAGAACAGGAGCACGTAGGAGGCCGTGCCGTAGATGGCCTCCTTGCGTCTGCGGCGCTCCTCGCTGCGCTCCCAGGAGTCGTCCGCGCTCGCGTTCTCCCCGGAGGAGCGCTTGCCGCGCGCGAGCACCGCCACCGCCGCCAGCATTCCCAGGAGCAGTACGGCGCCCGGAAGGAGCCAGTTCAGCGATATGTCGGTCAGTCTCATCAGGGGTCCCTTGCATTGGGATAGGGCGTAACGCCCGCCATAGTGGCCCACTCCCGAGGGCCCTCAGGGGGTTTCGGGGCAAGAGGCCGCCAAGGAAGTGCAAGGGGATGCCCAGGACGGCGTTCTGCTCGAACTGCCGCTTGAGGGGCGGGAGCTGAGTTCGAATAAGACTACCCGCACGGGCGGTTCCCGGGAAACTTCCGTGGTGCGTGGGGGAGTTGTGAATCATCTGTCCGATGATCCCAGCGGGCCCGGGCCGGTGTCCTTCCACCGCCGATCACAGACCCGGCCGGCCTGGATAGGTAAGGCTAACCTTACCAATTCTGTGCGAATTTGAACTGGCGCCTCGGGCGCCTATGGTGCTTGACGGACAAGTGACAACCTGCCGTTAATGACCCAAGTGCCGACAAGCCGCCAGGAGGGACCCGTGAAGCAGACCGCGCAGGGCTCCGCCGGGGCGAGGGCGCCGGAGCGCGGGACGCCGCCCGGTGGCCCCCGGGTGCCCCCGCAGCCGCACGCGGCGGACGCCCCCGACGGCTTCCGCGAGCGGGGCACCGCCGTGCCCGCCGCGCGAGGGGAGCACACGCACAGTGAGCACCCGATTCCGCAGCCGCGTCCGGCGGTGCAGCGCTCCTCGGTGCGCGGGCAGATCCTGGACGCGCTGCGCACGGCGCTGGTGACCGGGGAGCTGAAGCCGGGCGAGGTCTACTCGGCGCCGGTGCTCGGCGAGCGGTTCGGTGTCTCGGCCACGCCCGTGCGGGAGGCCATGCAGCAGCTCGCCCTGGAGGGCACGGTCGAGGTCGTGCCCAACCGAGGATTCCGGGTGGTCGAGCGGGGGGCGCGGGAACTGGCCGAGCTGGCGGAGGTGCGGGCGCTCATCGAGGTGCCGGTGCTGCTGCGGCTGGCCCGGACCGTGCCGGGCGAGCGGTGGGCCGAGCTGCGTCCGCTCGCGGAGGAGACGGTACGCGCGGCGGCCTCCGGCTGCCCGGCGACGTACGGTGAGTCCGACCGCGCCTTCCACCGCGCCCTGCTCGCCCTGTCGGGCAACGAGCAGCTGGTCGGCATCGCGTTCGATCTGCACCGGCGCTCGCAGTGGCCACCGGTCCGGCGCGGCAGGGCCTGTCTGGTGGCGGACGCGGCCGAGCACATGGCCCTGCTGGACGCGCTGATCGCCGGGGACGTGGATGTGGTGCGGGGGTTGGTGACCGCTCACTTCGCCGGTGCGGTGAGCTGAGCAGTACCCTGCGCCGTAGCCGGCCGGGGTGGGGTCGCGAGCCCGCGCCGACGGGGTGCCGCTGCGCCCACCCGTGCCGCCTGGGGGTCCTCCCAGGCCCTTGGGTACTGGGGGGCCTCCCAGGCCCTGAGGCGCTGGGGGAGGCACTACCACCCGCAGCTACGGCGGCGTCCCCCGCACCCGCTGCCGGGGACGCCGCCCGCACCCACCCGCTCCTACGCCGTAGCCGCCCCCGGCGCCGGCGGGGACAACTGCCGCGCCAGCCACGTCGGTACGCCCCCGAGCAGCCGGAACAATCGCCGCGCCTCCTCGCGCAATCGCGAGGCCTCGGGCTCGGACTCCGCGTCGGCGAGTGAGGCCAGCGCGGGGGCCGTACCCACGAGATAGCCCAACTCCTCGCGGATCCGCAGCGATTCGGCGAAGCCATGTCGCGCCTCGGTCAACTCCCCGTCGCGCAGGGCGAGTCCGGCGATATGCCGCCAGGTGAAGGACAGCAGCAACGGGTCCGCGTCCGCGGTGGCGCCCGCGTGCGCCCGGCGGTACGCGGCGCGCGCCGCCTGCGGGGAGCGGGTCAGGTTCTCCGCGATCAGGCCCCGGCGGAAGTCGAGCAGGGCCCGCCCCGGCGCCCCGGGAGGGATCAGCGCCGCCGCGCGTCCCAGCGCGGCCCGTGCCTCGTCCGCGCGGTCCCGGACGCCGTGCAGCGTTGCCGTGTAGGCGAGTTGGCCGCGCTCGCAGGCGGCGGCCCCGCGCTCGTCGTCGGTGTGCGCGAGCGCCTCCGCCGTCCGCAGGGCGTCCTCCGCGTCCTCCCAGCCCCGTTCGGTGTACAGACACCGTTCGACCAGCAGCGTGGCCCGCTGGAGGGCCGCGGCGGCGGTGTCCCGCGGCAGCAGGGCCGCCGCGTCCGCCCAGCAGGCCCGCGAGCGCAGCCGCCACACCGCGGTCTGGAGCGGATCGTCACCGGCGGTCGTTCCGTCACCAGACATGGCGGTATGCGCCACGTTGCCCTCCCCGAGCACGCCATCGAGCTGTTGAGTGGTGGCGGCATTCCAGCACCAATCGCAGGGCCGGGCCAAGAGGGTGGGTGAAAGATTTCACAAAGTCGTGGGGCGCGGGCGTGACCGGGCTTGGCCGCCGCACGCCCCCGACGACCTCAGCTCATGCGCAGAGCGAGGAAGAAGTCGAGCTTGTCCTCCAGGCGCGAGAGGTCCCGTCCCGTCAACTGCTCGATCCGGCCGACCCGGTAGCGCAGCGTGTTGACGTGCAGGTGGAGCCGGGTGGCGCAGCGGGTCCAGGAGCCGTCGCAGTCCAGGAACGCCTCCAGGGTCGGGATCAGCTCGGCCCGGTGGCGGCGGTCGTAGTCCGTCAGGGGGTCCAGCAGGCGGGCGGTGAAGGCGCGGCGGACGTCGTCGGGCACGAAGGGGAGCAGCAGGACGTGCGACGCCAGCTCCTGGTGCCCCGCCGCGCAGACCCGGCCCGGGCGGGCGGCCGCCACCCGGCGCGCGTGCCGGGCCTCCTCCAGGGCGCCGCGCAGGCCCTCCGCGGAGTGCACGGCCGCGCTGACGCCGAGGGTGAGCCGCCCGTCGTCGTTCAGGCCCGCCGAGAGCGTCTCCCGCACCGACTGCAGCAGGGAGTCGGCCAGCAGCCCGGTCTCCGAGCCGTCGTGCTCGGCGGAGACCGCCGGGAGCGGCACCAGGGCGATCGCCTCGTCGCCGGTGTGCGCGACGGCGATCCGGTCGGACGGCTCGGGGCCGGTCGACTGCGGGTCGACCAGCACTTCCTCCAGGAGCGACTGGGCGACCGGGCCACCCTCGACCGAGCCGCCCTCCCACTCCACGCGGGCCACCACGACCTGCCAGTGCGGGGCCGTGCCGAGCCCGGGCAGCAGCACCGGGGCGGCCACCCTCAGGCGGGCCGCGATCTCGGCCGGTGCGGCACCCGTCTGGACGAGCTCCAGCACCTCCTGGGCGAGCCGGCGCCGCACCGTGCGCGCCGCGTCCCGGCGGTCCCGCTCGACCGAGATCAGCTGGGTGACGCCCTGCAGCAGGTCCAGCCGCTCCTCGGGCCAGTCACCGGCGTCCGCCTCGACGGCCAGCAGCCAGTCCGACAGCACCGTCTCGCGGACGTCGCGGGCGGCCAGCGGGGAGCGGCCGGAGGAGCGGATCGGGAAGAGGGAGTAGGTGGCTCCGCCGAGCAGGACGCGGTGCGGGCCGCGGCGGCCGGTGCGGGTGGCGGCCAGGTGCTCGGCGGCGAGCCCGGCGCAGGTCTCGGCGGGCAGCGCCGGGCCCCCGACCTTGGAGCCGGCGATCAGCCGGCCGGTCGGGGCGAGCACCCAGGCGCGCAGGTCCAGGTCGGTGCCGAGCAGGTCCAGGACCACGTCCGGGCCGCCGCCCGCCGGGCCCGAGGTCATCATCCTGCGGTGCCGGTCCACCACGGCCGCCAGGTCCCCGGCGCGCTCACCGGAGACCTGCCGCACGACGTACTCGGTGATCGTGGCGAACGCCACCGACTCGTGCACCGCGAACAGCGGCAGCCGGTGTCTGGCGCAGGCGAGCACCAGGTCGTCCGGGATGTCGCCCAGCTCCGCCTCACCGGCGGCGAGCGCCGCCACCCCGGCCTGCACCAGGATCCGTACGAACGGCTCGGAGTCGGCGGCGTCCTTGCGCCAGGCGAGGCCGGTCAGCACCAGCTCGCCCCCGGAGAGATAGCGGCTCGGGTCGCGCAGGTCCGTGGTCATGACCCCGCGCACCGACCGGTCCAGCTCCTCCTCGCCGCCGAGCAGCCGCAGGCCCAGCGCATCAGTGTCCAAAAGTGCGCGCAGCCGCATCTCGTCGCCGCCGTTCTGTGTCTCGAAACCTACGATGGATCTTGGAGGGTGACGGGGTGGTCACCCGGAACCCGACGCCCGGGGACGCATTCGGCGGTCCTCCTGCTGTTTCCTGCGTTTCTCCAGGAAAACCGAGAGGTTGCCGATGTCCTCCGTTCATACGAATCTACAAGATGCTCACCGTGGCCAGCGAACTCCTTCATGGTTTCGGTGACTGACCCCGCCGGAGCGAGGGGCGGTGTACTGAGTCCACTCCGCGTGAACAGCACATGAACGAGCCGCGCCCGCCGCACACGGATTGGCTCAATCTGAACGAACCATTGAGACGAAGAAGAGAGCCGGTCATGGACTTCCTTCGCCCTGCCAGCTGGGAGGAGGCGCTCGCCGCGAAGGCCGAGCACCCCACCGCTGTGCCGATTGCGGGTGGCACCGATGTGATGGTCGAGATCAACTTCGACCACCGCCGGCCCGAGTATCTGCTCGACCTGAACCGCATCGGTGACCTCTACGAGTGGGAGGTCGGCGAAGAGAGTGTACGGCTGGGTGCATCCGTGCCGTACACCAAGATCATGGAGAGCCTCCGTGCCGAGCTGCCGGGCCTCGCGCTCGCCTCGCACACGGTCGCCTCCCCGCAGATCCGCAACCGTGGCGGCGTCGGCGGCAACCTCGGCACGGCCTCGCCCGCCGGTGACGCCCACCCCGCCCTGCTCGCGGCCGGCGCCGAGGTCGAGGTGGAGTCGGCGGCCCGCGGAACCCGGCTGATCCCGATCGACGAGTTCTACACCGGCGTCAAGCGCAACGCGCTCCGGCCCGACGAGCTGATCCGCGCCGTCCACGTCAAGAAGGCCGACGGACCGCAGCAGTACTCGAAGGTCGGCACCCGCAACGCCATGGTCATCGCCGTGTGCGCCTTCGGCCTCGCCCTGCACCCCGGGACCCGTACGGTCCGGACCGGCATCGGCTCGGCCGCGCCCACGCCCGTGCGGGCCAGGGCCGCGGAGGAGTTCCTGAACGCGGCGCTCGACGAGGGCGGCTTCTGGGACAACGGAAAGATCATCACCCCGTCGGTCGCCAAGCAGTTCGCCGGACTCTGCTCGGCCGCCTGCAACCCGATCGACGACGTCCGGGGCACCGCGAGCTACCGCCGCCACGCGGTCGGCGTGATGGCCCGCCGGACGCTCACCTGGACCTGGGAGTCGTACCGCGGCGCCCGCCGCGCATCTGAGGGAGCTGCGTAATGCGCGTCAACTTCACCGTCAACGGACGTCCGCAGGAGGCCGACGACGTCTGGGAGGGCGAGTCCCTGCTGTACGTCCTGCGCGAGCGTCTCGGCCTGCCGGGTTCGAAGAACGCCTGTGAACAGGGCGAGTGCGGCTCCTGCACCGTGCGCCTGGACGGCGTGCCGGTCTGCTCCTGCCTGGTCGCGGCCGGTCAGGTCGAGGGCCGCGACGTGGTGACCGTCGAGGGCCTCGCGGACTACGCCAAGCAGCGCGAGGAGCACGGCGGCTGCGCCACCGGCACCTGTGGCACCTCCCTCCAGGACGCCCAGCAGTGGCAGGCCAAGGGCACCGACTCCCAGACCGGCGAGGGCGGAGAACTCTCCACGATCCAGCAGGCGTTCATCGACGCCGGTGCCGTCCAGTGCGGCTTCTGCACCCCGGGTCTGCTCGTCGCTTCCGACGAACTCCTGGAGCGCAACCCGAACCCGTCCGACGCCGACATCCGCGAGGCGCTGTCGGGCAACCTGTGCCGCTGCACGGGCTACGAGAAGATCATGGACGCGGTCCGCCTGGCGGCCGCCCGCCAGTCCGAGGAGGTCTGACATGCCGGCCAACGGCGCCCCTACGAAGATCACGCAGGGCTCCCAGACCAAGGGCGGCATCGGCGAGTCCACCCTCCGCCCGGACGGCACCCTCAAGGTCACCGGCGAGTTCGCGTACTCGTCCGACATGTGGCACGAGGACATGCTGTGGGGCCAGATCCTGCGCTCCACCGTCGCGCACGCCGAGATCGTCTCGATCGACACCTCCGAGGCCCTGGCCACGGCGGGCGTGTACGCGGTCCTGACGTACGACGACCTGCCCACCGAGGTGAAGAACTACGGCCTGGAGATCCAGGACACCCCGGTCCTCGCGCACGGCAAGGTGCGCCACCACGGCGAGCCGGTCGCGCTCGTCGCCGCCGACCACCCGGAGACGGCCCGCCGCGCCGCCGCGAAGATCAAGGTGGAGTACCGTGAACTCCCCGTGATCACGGACGAGAAGTCGGCTCTCGCGCCGGACGCGATCCTCGTCCACGAGGGCCGCGACGACCACCACTCCGGGCACGTCCCGCACCCGAACATCGTCCACCGCCAGCCGATCATCCGCGGCAACGTGGAGGAAGCCCGCAGGCGGGCCGACGTGATCGTCGAGGGCGAGTACACCTTCGGCATGCAGGACCAGGCCTTCCTCGGCCCCGAGTCCGGCCTCGCCGTGCCCGAGGAGGACGGCGGCGTCCACCTCTACGTCGCCACCCAGTGGCTCCACTCCGACCTGCGCCAGATCGCGCCCGTCCTCGGCCTGCCCGAGGAGAAGGTGCGCATGACGCTGGCCGGCGTCGGCGGCGCGTTCGGCGGCCGCGAGGACCTGTCGATGCAGATCCACGCCTGCCTGCTGGCGCTGCGCACCGGCAAGCCGGTGAAGATCGTCTACAACCGCTTCGAGTCCTTCTTCGGGCACGTCCACCGCCACCCGGCGAAGCTCCACTACGAGCACGGCGCCACCAAGGACGGCAAGCTCACGCACCTGAAGTGCCGGATCGTCCTGGACGGCGGCGCCTACGCCTCCGCCTCCCCGGCGGTCGTCGGCAACGCCTCCTCCCTGTCGGTCGGCCCGTACGTGGTGGACGACGTCGACATCGAGGCCATCGCGCTCTACACCAACAACCCGCCCTGCGGCGCCATGCGCGGCTTCGGTGCCGTCCAGGCGTGCTTCGCCTACGAGGCGCAGATGGACAAGCTGGCGAAGAAGCTGGGCATGGACCCGGTGGAGTTCCGGCAGCTGAACGCCATGGAACAGGGGACCGTCATGCCGACCGGGCAGCCGGTCGACTCCCCGGCGCCGGTCGCCGAACTCCTGCGCCGCATCAAGGCGATGCCGCTGCCACCGGAGCGCCAGTGGGAGTCCAGCGAGGGCGCCGACGTACGGCAGCTGCCCGGCGGCCTGTCCAACACCACACACGGCGAAGGCGTCGTACGGGGTGTCGGCTACGCGGTCGGCATCAAGAACGTCGGCTTCTCCGAGGGCTTCGACGACTACTCCACCGCCAAGGTGCGCATGGAGGTCATAGGCGGCGAGCCGGTCGCGACCGTGCACACCGCGATGGCGGAGGTCGGCCAGGGCGGTGTCACCGTCCACGCGCAGATCGCCCGCACCGAACTCGGCGTCACCCAGGTGACCATCCACCCCGCCGACACCCAGGTCGGCTCCGCGGGCTCGACCTCGGCCTCCCGGCAGACGTACGTCACCGGCGGCGCCGTGAAGAACGCCTGCGAGCTGGTCCGCGAGAAGGTCCTGGAGATCGGCCGGCGCAAGTTCGGCACCTACCACCCGGCCTGGGCGACCGCCGAACTCCTGCTGGAGGGCGGCAAGGTCGTCACCGACGGCGGCGAGGTCCTCGGCGACCTGGTCGACGTCCTGGAGGACGAGGCCGTGGAGGTCGAGGAAGAGTGGCGGCACCGGCCGACCGAGGCCTTCGACCTGCGCACCGGCCAGGGCAACGGGCACGTCCAGTACTCCTTCGCGGCGCACCGCGCGGTCGTCGAGGTCGACACCGAGCTCGGTCTGGTGAAGGTCATCGAGCTGGCCTGCGCCCAGGACGTCGGCAAGGCGCTCAATCCGCTCTCCGTCATCGGCCAGATCCAGGGCGGTACGACCCAGGGCCTGGGCGTTGCGGTGATGGAGGAGATCATCGTCGACCCGAAGACCGCGAAGGTCAGGAACCCCTCCTTCACGGACTACCTGATCCCCACGATCCTCGACACGCCGACCATCCCGGTCGACGTGCTCGAACTCGCCGACGAGCACGCCCCGTACGGGCTGCGCGGCATCGGCGAGGCCCCGACCCTGTCGTCCACGCCGGCCGTCCTCGCGGCGATCCGGAACGCGACCGGGCTGGAGCTCAACCGCACGCCGGTGCGGCCCGAGCACCTCACGGGAACCGCGTAACAATCCCACAGCTCTCCGGGCGGCGCAGGGAACGTCACACACTCCGCCGCGCCGCCCGGAGGAACCCCCTTTGAGTTCCGCACCGCTCGCGGTCCTTGAAGTACCAGGAAATTCGTTCGTCTCGGGCCGTCCCCCGGGTCGTCCATTCCCAAATCCCGTGACCGCGAGGGCGGTTGCACGGGTGCCCCTGTGAACCTTGGGAGATGGCACCATGACCCAGCAGTCAGTGGAGCCCACGAACACCGCCGAAGAAGCGGGCGCGGGTTCGCGTCCGCCGGCCGGTAGGTCGTGGCTCGACCGGTACTTCCACATATCCGAAAGAGGATCAACCATCGCGACCGAGGTCCGCGGTGGCGTCACCACCTTCATGGCGATGGCGTACATCCTTCTGCTCAACCCGGTGATCCTCAGTGGCGCGGACAAGTCCGGCGACTCTCTGGGGCAGAAGGCCCTCATCACGGCCACCGCGCTCGGCGCGGCGGCCACCACCCTCCTCATGGGCTGGATCGGCAAGGCGCCCCTCGCCATGGCCGCCGGACTCTCCGTCTCCGGTGTGCTGGCCGGTCTGGTCATGGGAACCAAGACCCTGACCTGGGCCCAGGGCCTGGGCATGTGCATCGCCTACGGCGCCGTGATCATGTTGCTGGTGGTCACGGGCCTCCGCGAGATGATCATGAACGCGATCCCGCTGCCGCTCAAGCACGGCATCACGATGGGCATCGGTCTGTTCATCGCGTTCATCGGTCTGGTCAAGGCCGGATTCGTGCACGCCGGTACGGCCACCCCGGTCACGCTGGGTGTGGGCGGTGAGCTCGTCGGCTGGCCCGTCCTGCTCTTCGCCGTCACCCTGCTGCTCATCTTCGCGCTGCAGACCCGGAAGGTTCCGGGTGCCATCCTCATCGGCATCGTCACCGGCACCGTTCTCGCGATGATCGTCAACGCGGCCGGCCTGGTCGACGACAAGGGCTGGGCCAACGGCGACGGCCCCGCGCTGCACGGCAGCGCCCTGTCGATGCCGGACTTCTCGCTCATCGGCAAGGTGTCCTTCAACGGCCTGGGCGACGTCGGCTACATGACGGTCACCTTCATCGTCTTCACGCTGGTCCTCGCAGGCTTCTTCGACGCGATGGCCACCATCATCGGCATCGGTACCGAGGCCAACCTCGCCGACGCCCGGGGACGTATGCCGGGCCTGTCCAAGGCGCTGTTCATCGACGGTGCGGGCGGTGTCGTCGGCGGTGTCGTCGGCGGCTCCGGCCAGACCGTGTTCGTCGAGTCCGCGACCGGCGTCGGCGAGGGCGCCCGTACCGGACTGTCCTCCGTGGTCACCGGTGGGTTCTTCGCCCTCTGCCTCTTCTTCACGCCGATCACGGCGATCGTGCCGCGCGAGGTGGCCTCGGCCGCCCTCGTCACCATCGGCGCGATGATGATGATGAACGCCCGTCATGTGGACTGGGGCGACCGCTCCGTCGCGATCCCGGTCTTCCTGACGGTCGTGATCATGCCGTTCACGTACTCGATCACTCCCGGTGTCGCCGCCGGTGTGATCTCCTACGTGGTCATCAAGCTGGCCCAGGGCAAGTGGCGGGAGATCGGCGGGTTCATGTGGGGTCTGACGGTGCTCTTCCTCGTCTACTTCTCACTGCATCCCGTCCGAGCGCTGCTGGGCGTGCACTAGCCGACTGAACGCCCCTTCCCCGCAATCCCGTTAGGAGACCGACAGATGCTGGACATCGCCGAAGAGCTGAACCGGTGGGTCGAGCAGGGCCGTGACTTCGCCGTCGCCACCGTGGTGGCCGTCGGCGGCAGCGCTCCGCGCCGGCCCGGCGCCGCCCTCGCGGTGGACGCCGAGGGCACGGCCATCGGCTCGGTCTCCGGCGGGTGCGTGGAGGGCGCCGTGTACGAGCTGTGCCGACAGGCGCTCGAGGACGGGGAAACCCTGCTCGAACGCTTCGGCTACAGCGACGAGGATGCCTTCGCCGTCGGCCTGACCTGTGGCGGCATCATCGACATCCTCGTCACGCCGGTCCGGGCGGACGGTCCCGCCCGGCCGGTGGTCGCCGCCGCGCTGGCCGCCGCCGCCCGTGGGGAGGCGGCGGCGGTCGCACGGATCGTGGAGGGGCCGGCACGGCTGCGGGGCCGGGCCCTCCTCGTCCGCCCCGACGGCTCCTGCGAGGGCGGCTTCGGCGGCCACCCCGAGCTGGACCGCACGGTCGCCGCCGAGGCCGGCGCCTTCCTGGACGCCGGCCGCACCGGCACCCTGGAGATCGGCGAACAGGGCTCGCGCTGCGGCGCCCCGCTCACCGTCCTGGTCGAGTCCTCCGTCCCCCCACCCCGGATGATCGTCTTCGGCGCGATCGACTTCGCCTCCGCGCTGGTCCGCGTCGGCAAGTTCCTCGGCTACCACGTCACGGTGTGCGACGCCCGCCCGGTGTTCGCCACCACAACCCGCTTCCCCGAGGCCGACGAGATCGTCGTCGAGTGGCCGCACACCTACCTGGAGCGCACCGAGACCGACGGCCGCACCGTCCTGTGCGTCCTCACCCACGACGCCAAGTTCGACGTACCGCTGCTGAAGCTGGCCCTGCGGCTGCCGGTCGCCTACGTCGGCGCGATGGGCTCCCGCCGCACCCACCTCGACCGCAACGAGCGCCTGCGCGAGGTCGGCGTCAGCGAGCTCGAACTCGCCCGCCTGCGCTCGCCGATCGGCCTCGACCTCGGCGCCCGTACGCCGGAGGAGACGGCCCTGTCCATCGGCGCGGAGATCGTCGCGAACCGGCGCGGTGGCAGCGGCATCCCGCTCACCGGCGCACACACTCCCATCCACCGCGACCTGGCCTCGCGGCCGGCCGCGTCGATCGGCTCGGTGGCCTAGGGTCCGTCGGTGCGGTCAGTGGGGTGCCCCCTCTGGGGTGCGTGCCGGGCGTCGCAGGGCAGACGGGAACGTGACGACAGGCCCTGAGGCCGGCCCCGCCTCACGCCCGCCTGAGCAGCCGGTTCACGGCTCGCCCGAACATCGCGCGCGCCGTGCTCTCCAGTGCGCCGTCGAAGGCACGCGGCAGGAACCGCACCCGAAGTTCCTCCTGCCACACCACCCGGCTGCGGCCCCCGGGCCCCGGCAGGACCTCGATCTCCGTCCAGCCCAGCACCGCCCGGCCGCGCTTCTCCAGGCGGCACATCCCGCGCTCGCCGTCGGCGGGCGGGCGCCAGACCGTGACCTCCATGACGTCGTCGAAGGCCAGCGGGCCGATGCCGGAACGGGCCACGAACCGCGTGCCCACGTCCGTGGGACCGTCGGTGAGCACCCTGATCCGGGTCAGCGGGACCGCGTCGGCGTGGCGGGGCCACTCGGTGAGCCGGCGCCACGCCTCGTCGAGGGGAAGCGGGGCGGTACGGGCGAAGGAGAAGATCGGCACGTCACGATCGTAGGCAATGGGCGCCGGTCGCCGGGGCGTTCGGCCCCGGCTCCGTCGCACGGAGGACCAACCCCGTGCGGGATTCAGGGCCGGTACACCTTCCCCGGTTCGGCCTTGCCCGGCGCCAGCAGTTGAGGAACCGTCACGAAAACGTATCCGCGCGCTTTCAGGGCGTCGATGATGCCCGGTACAGCGGGCACGGTGCCCGGGTAGATGTCGTGCAGCAGGATGATCCCGTCCCGGGACGCCTGGTCGAGGACCCGCTTGGTGATGAGCTTCGAGTCGTTGGTCGTGTAGTCCTTGGCGGTCACGCTCCACAGCACCTCCGCCAGCCCCATCTCCTTGGCGATCTTGTGCACGTCGCTGTCCGTACGGCCCTGCGGCGGGCGCATCAGCGTGGGCCTGCGTCCGGTGAGCCGCTCGATCGCGTCGTCCGGCCGCTTCAGCTCCTCGCGTATCCGGGCGTCCGATATCCGCGTGAGGATCTGGTGGTCCCAGGTGTGGCTCGCGACCTCGTGCCCCTCGGCCGCCATCCGCTTGACCAGCTGCGGGTACTTCTCGATGTGGTTCTTGCCGAGCAGGAAGAAGGTGGCCGGGACCTTCTTCTGCTTGAGGATGTCGAGCAGCCGTGCCGAGTTCTCGCTGGGCCCCGCGTCGAAGGTGAGCGCGATGCACTTGGCCTGGCGGCAGTCCACGGTCCCGAACGCCGCAGGAGCACCGTGCGCCGCCGCGGCCCGCACGGTGCTCGGGGCGGTGGTGTCGACCTGGGCGCAGCCGGACAGTGTGAGCGCCAGGCCGAGTGCGGCCGAGGCGAGCGCGGCCGGACGCAACCTCCGGGCCGCTTCCCGTGTCTTCCTGGACGCGTGCTTCGGTGTCGGGATCTTGTCGGTCGAAAAAGGCATGCGGTGACTATACATTCAGTGTATAGATCACGTGTTCGAATGGCGCGAGAAGGTCCGACCGGGAGCACCATGGAAGGAGAGGCACCGCGGAGGAGGACGGCCATGCGCTTCCGGGACCGCGCCGAAGCCGGACGGGAACTCGCCGGACTGCTGAGCGACCTGCGTGCACAGGGCGCCCTCGTCGATCCGCTCGTCCTCGCCCTGCCCCGCGGCGGCATCGCCGTCGCCGAGCCCGTCGCCCGCGCCCTGGACGCCCAGCTCGACGTGCTCATCGTCCGCAAGATCGGCGCCCCGCACCACCAGGAGTTCGCCGTCGGCGCGCTGGTCGGCGACGACCCGCCGCTCTTCAACACCGGATCCCTGGACCGGCTCGGCCTGACCGAGGAGTCCATGGCCCCGGTGGTGGAACGCGAGCGGCGGGAACTGCGCCGCCGGGAGGAGCGGTATCGCGGCGACCGTCCGGCACCGGACCCCGCGGGCCGTACGGTGATCGTCGTCGACGACGGGCTGGCCACGGGCGCCACCGCCCGGGCGGCCCTGCGCCACGTACGGCGGCGCGGGCCCGCGCACCTGGTGCTGGCCGTGCCCGTCGGCGCCCCGGACTCCGTGGACCGTCTCGCCGCCGAGGCCGACACGATCGTGTGCCCGCATCGGCCCGCCGGGTTCACGGCGGTGGGGCAGTGGTACGAGGACTTCGAGCAGTTGTCGGATGCGGAGGTGCTGGCCGCGCTGGGGCGGTGACGGGGTGGCGCCGCCGGGGGTCCCGCCGTTGCCGGGTGCGGCGGCGTCGTGGTTTCTCGCGCCCACGCGGCGGAGCCGCACATCGACACAGCCCCGCGCCCCTTCGGTGCGCTCGTTACCCGTCCCTCCGTAACACTCCCGTGCACACCAGTAGTACCGGGCCGGTACTCGGAGTAACCTCGGGGCCATGACGCGCACGGGGGAGCGAGCCGTCAAGTCGTGGTTACGGACACCGTCCTGGATCGCGCGGATCGAGGCGCCGGACGGGCAGGTCGTCGGTGCCGGGGTGCTGCTCGCCCCCGACCGGGTGCTCACCGCCGGGCATGTCGCCGGGCCCGGCCGGCGCTACACCGTCCGCCTGCTCGGCGTACCCGGCCTGGACGCCGTACCCGCCACGGTCCGCGAGGACGAGCACGTGCCGCAGCGCGCGGACGCCTTCGGCGACCGCAGCGGCGACCTCGCCCTGCTGCGGCTGGCCGCACCCCTGCCGGCCGCGCACACCACGCGGCTCTACCGGCTCGCCGCACCGCACGGACCGGTGAGCATGTACGGCTTCCCGGCCGGTGACGACGGCGGCCGCTGGCACGGCGCCACCCTGGTCGCCGCCCGCGGCCGGGACAGCCAGGTGCAGCTGCGCCCGCTGACCCCGGGAGAGCTGGCCGCACCGGGCTTCAGCGGCGGGGGAGTGGTCGACCACGCCACCGACCAGGTCATCGGCATCGTCCTCAGCGTGGACGAGGGGCCGGGGTCGGCCTTCAGCTACATGAGCCCCACCGAGACCATCCTCCGGCATCTGCCGCAGGTCGCCGCCTGGACCGACGGCGCCGAGGCGGTCGACCCCCGGCTGCGCACCGGAGCATCGGCGGCGGCCGGCGCGCTGGACGTGCCGTTCGCCACCGAGCTGGCCTCCTGGTTCCGCGGCGAGGGCTGGCCGGTCCTCGTCACCGTCGCCCCCGCCCGCAGCGACCGCGCCTGGACCCTGAACCGCGCCGTCACCCTCGCCGACCGGGAACTGCGCACCGACCGGAACACCAGCGGCTTCAGCCACGACCCACCCGAGACCGTGCCCCCGGCCGGCGCGCACGACCTCGCCCTGGACGTCAAGGGGCTGACGGCCGGTCAGGTCATGGACCGCATCGCCGCGCGGCTGGGCATCCGCGACGACATCCGGCCCGAACGGCTCGGTGCCCTGCGCGTCCCGCTCGCCGCCGTCCTGGTCGGCGTCGACCAGGCCGCCGAACCCGACGCCCTGCTCGGCCTGCTGGACCGGCTCGCCCGGCAGGGGGCCCGGCTGCTGCTGGTCTTCCGCCGCCGGGGCGAGCGTGCGGACCAGGCCGCCGAGTCCCTCGTACACCACCCGCTGCACGACCGCTGGAGCCGGCTGCACGCCGAACTCGACCGGATCGTGGACGAGTTGGGGCCGGGCCTGGACCGGCTCCGGGACCGGGTGCTGCCCGGCCCCGGCACCCGGCAGCTGGTGGAGCAGGCCGAAGCGGGCGTACGGCGCACCCGGATGCTGCGCGCCTGGGTCGCCCACACCCCCGAGCGGGAGCGCGAGCCCGGCCGCGCCGACCTGCTGTTCACCTTCGAGGACGCCGCCGACCGGCGCAGACAGCGCCTGGAACAGGCGATCGGCGTCCTCGACGCCCGGCTGCGCCGCCGGGAGGAACTCCTCGGCCGGGTCAGCGCCGAGTGGCCGCTGTGCCGCAGGCGGGCCGCCGCGCACGGCGACCAGGTGATGGAGGCCTACCGGCTCTACGAGCACGCCCTGTCCCTGCTGCGGCACACCCCCTGCGACATCGAGCGGGCCGAGGCCGCCGTCGAGCGCTTCATCGGCTTCTGCTCGGCCTCGGCGCCATCCGCCTCGCCCTCGGCGCCATCCGCCCCGCCCTCGGCGCCATCCGCCCCGCCCGCGCCGACGCAGCCCACCGCGCCCGGCGCACCCCGGAAGGAGAGCGCACCGTGACCTCGTGCCTCCGGCCCGGCTGCGCGGGCCACATCATGGGCACCGGCTACTGCGACACCTGCGGCCGCCGCCACGCCGAACCGCGCACCGCGTCGCCTGTGCAGCGACCGGCACCGGCCCCACCGCGCACCGAGCCGCGGACCCCGCCCCCGGGCGCCCCGCCCCAGGAGAGCCCCGGGCCGCCGGCCGTGCACGCCGTCGCCGGGGTCGGGGACCTCGACCAGCACGGACTGGTCGTCCTGCCCGAGGTACCCGTCCCCGACGACGTGCTCGTGGCCGACCCCCGCCCGCCCGCCGGCGGCCGCCGCTGCGGTGCGAACGGCTGCACCATGACCATCGGCGTCGGCTACGGCGGCCGGCCCGCCCCCGCCACCGGCCACTGCCCCCGCTGCGGCACGCCCTACTCCCTGCTGCCCCAGCTGACCACGGGCGACGTGGTCGCCGGCCACTACCGCGTCCTCGGGTGTCTCGGCGGGGGCGGGCTCGGCTGGATCCACCTCGCCGAGGACACCCGTGCCGACGGCCACCGGGTCGTCCTCAAGGGCCAGATCGACGTCCACGACGCGCTCGCCCGCCGCAACGCCGTCGAGGAGCGCCGCTCGCTGACCGACCTGCACCACCCCGACATCGTCCGGCTCATCACCTACGCCGACCACCAGGTCCCGGGCCGTCCGCCCGCCGGATACCTGGTCATGGACTACATCGACGGCCGCTCCCTGCAGCAGCTGTTCGACGCCGACGACGTCGAACGGATCTTCCACGGCCGCCCCCGCCTGGACCACGTCCTCACCTACGGCTGCAAGATCCTCGGCGCCCTGCAGTACATGCACGAACGCGGCCTGCTCCACTGCGACATGAAGCCCGCCAACGTCATCCACTTCGGCCGGGCGATCAAGGTCATCGACCTCGGCGCGGTCCGCGCGATCGGCGACCTCACCTCCGCCTACGTCTACACGGCCCCGTTCGCCCCGCCCCAGGAGGAGATCGGCCGGCGCGGCTGGCACGTCGACAGCGACCTCTACACCGTGGGCATGACCCTCCAGGCACTCTTCCACGGCACGGAACCGGCCCGCGGCCTCACCCCGGACTCCTTCCGCCGGCTGATCGACCGAGCCACCCATCCCGAACCCCGCGCCCGGTTCCGGTCCGCCGCCGAGATGTCCCGCCAACTGTGGGAAGTGCTGAGGGAGTTCCGCTCGCTGCAGTACGGTGAGCAGCTGCCCGAGAGCTCCACCCGGTTCCGCGCCACCGGCGCCAGCCTCGACGCCGGGCTCGGCGCGATCCCGGCCCTGGACCACTGGACCGCCCGGCCCGGCGGGCAGCCGCCCGGCCTCGGCGTCTCCCCTCCCTCCGCCGCCGAGGTCGCCGGCGCCCTCCCGGAACCGGTCCCCGACCCCGACGACGGCGCCGCCCTGCTGCTGGACACCTTCCCGTCCGACGCCCCCGACCGGGTTGCCCGGCAGTGGCCCCGCGAATCCCGCCTCGGCACCCCCGAGACCGCGCTGTGGCTGTGCCGCGCCTACCTCAGACGAGGCGAGCGGGACCAGGCCGAGAGCTGGCTCGCCGAGGCCGAGACCCAGCTCGGCGAACGCGCCGCCGCGCACGACTGGCGCATCGCCTGGCACCGCGGCGTCCTCCACCTCAGCGGCGGGGAGGTACGCAGGGCAGGCACCCGCTTCGACGCCGTCTACCGGGCCCTGCCCGGCGAGTACGTGCCCAAGCTCGCCCTCGCCTACTGCGCGGAACACGAGTCACGGGCGGCCGGCCCGCAGCGCGTCCAGCGGGCCATGCGCTTCTACGAGGCCGTCTGGAAACGGGACTTCGCGCACACCGCCGCCGCCTTCGGGCTGGCCCGCGGCCATCTGGCCGGCGGTGACCGGGACGCCGCCGTCCGCGTCCTCGACGACGTGCCCGCCACCTCCCGGCACCACGACGCCGCCCGCATCGCGGCCGTCCGTGTCCGCGCCGGCATCCTGCGCGACGGCCCGCCCGCACCGGCCGACCTGCGCGACGCCGCCCGGCGGCTGCCCGAGCTGCGCCTGGACGGCGGCGCCGCCGACGGCGAGTCCCGGGCCCGGCTGGTCGCCGAGGTCCGGGAGAACGTCCTGCGCTGCCGGCCGGAACAGGGCTGGGGGCCGGAGTTCCCCGTCGGCGACCTTCTCGGCCCGGGCGACGAGGACGGCCTGCGCCGGCTGCTGGAGCACTCCTTCCGCCTGCTGGCCGCGCAGGCCCGCACCGCCGACGAGCACGGCAGGCTGCTCGACCTGGCCCACATGGTCCGGCCGCTCACCACCTTCTGACGCCCGAGCACGCCCGAACCACCCGAACACACCCGAGCACGCCCGTGACCACCTGGGGGACACACGATGACCGTGGCCGAGGAGATCGAGGTGACCCTCGCGGTCGGCCAGCAGAAGGAACTGCCCGCCGTACCCGCGCCCGGGCAGCCCGCCGACCGGGAGATGCACGCCATCCTGGAGATCGGCGTCCGCGGCCACGGCGGCCCCGACCCCGGCCCCGCACCCGCCCAGGGGGCGGGCCCCGCGCTCGCCGAGGTGCTGATCGTCGACACCTCCCGCTCCATGCTCCACCCCGCCGCCAAGCTGCACGCGGCGAAGGACGCCACCGCCGCGGCGGTCCGGCTGCTGCCCGACGGCACCGCGTTCGCCGTGCTCTCCGGGCGGTTCGACGCCACCGTGGTCCATCCCGGCCCCGGCCGCGCCCCGATGGCCGTCGCCGACCCCGCCGAACGGAAGGCCGCCGAGCGGTCCGTACGAATCCTGGACGCGGACGGCGGCACCGCCCTCGGCACCTGGCTCGATCTCGCCCGGCGGCTGCTGAAGGAGCAGCCCGCCCCCGTCAAGCACGTCCTCCTCCTCACCGACGGGCGCAACGAGCACGACCACCGGGCCGCCATGTCGCTGGACAACGCGCTGGACGCCTGCGAGGGCCGGTTCGTCTGCGACGCCTGGGGCATCGGCGACGACTGGGACGCCGAACAGCTGCTGCGCATCACCCGGCGGCTGCACGGCCGCGCCGGAGCGGTCCGTGAGGAGGCCGAACTGACCGCCGCATACGAGGAGTTGGTGAGCGGGCTGCTCGGCACCGCGATCCCCGAGCTGCGCATCGGGATCACCCCCACCCCCGGCACGGTGATCCGCCGGGTCAAGCAGGTGGTGCCCGGCGAGCAGGAACTGGCCGCCGTCCCGGCCGGCTCCGGCGGCCGCGGCGCCGAGTACGTCACCCGCGCCTGGGGCGACGAGACACGGCACTACCAGGTCGTCCTCACCGCCGACCCGGCCGGCCACGAGACCGGCGAGGACCTCCAGCTCGCCGCCGTGGAGGTCGCCGTACCCGACTTCGGACGCCCGGTACGGCTGCCCGTGCCACAGCCCGTCCTGGTCCGCTGGACCGACAACCCGCTCGACGCCTCCCGGCAGCATCCCGGGGTCCGCCGGTACGAGCTGTACCAGCAGGTGAGCGCCGCCGTCGCGGGGGCCTACCAGGCCTGGCTGCGCGGCAGCGGCGGCCGGGCCGCCGCCGACCGTCACCTGGCGCGCGCCCTGGCCCTCGCCGCCGAGCTGGGCGACGCCCAACTCCTCGGCGCGCTGCGGCGGATCGAGGAACCGGGCACCGGCCGGGTCCGCGCCGGCCTGAAGGACGTCGACTGGCAGCACCTGATCCTGTCCAGCGCCATGACGACCCCGCCGCAGCCGCCCGTCCCCGGCCCACGGTCCGCGCCCCCGCCCGGCACCGCCACGCCCCCCGACGCCGGCGCCCTGACCGAGTGCCCGCACTGCAAGTGGCTCGGCCCGGCCGACTCCGTCTACTGCGGTGGCGACTGCGGACGCCGGCTGAGGGAGCCGGCCTCATGACCCCCGGCACGCGTGCGACGCCTGCCGGCGGCGACCCGGACCAGGAGGCTCGTGCGGGCGGCCGGCGCGGCGACCTGCGTCAGGCTTCCGACGCGTTCCGTGGCCAGGCCGGCGGAAACCGACCCGGCGTACCCTCCCGCCGCACGTCCCCCGACGCTCCCGCCGACCGCCGCACCCCCGCCGGAAGACCGGCCCACCTCCTGCACCGGCTGCTCCCTCCCGGCCTGCGCGCACCGGACGGCGGCAGTACCACCGCCCACGACCTCGCCGTACGCCACCGCCTCCTGCTGGCCCTGTCCGCGCTGCTGACGCTGTCGCTGTTCCTGTCCTACGAGGGCGTACACGGTGACGCGAACCCGTTGCGCACCTCCAGCGCTCCGGCCGTGCTGTCCCTGGACACCGCGCTGTACGCCCTCGGCCAGGCCCAGCGGGACGCCGGCGCGACGGCACCGACCAGCGACTTCCAGAAGCAGATCTCGGTCGCCGCGCAGAGCCTCGCGGCCGCCGCCGGGGACGACGTCGGCGGGCTGGCGGGCCGGCAGGCGCTGCAGACGGTCGCCGGACTGATCACGGTGTACGCCGTCAAGGTCCAGCAGTCCCAACTCCAGCCGGCCGACAGCGTGTTGCGCGAGGCCTACCTCAGCTACGCCACCAGCGTCCTGACCGACGAGGGCTCCGGGATCCAGGCCCGGCTGAAGGTACTGCAGGGGCAGCAGCGCGCCGCGGTGCACCGGCAGACCTCGTTCGGCCCGCTGCTGTGGCTCGGCTGGACCGCGACCCTGCTGCTGGCCCTCGCCCTCGGCGGCGCCCTGCTGGAGACCCAGATGTTCCTGCGCCGGCGTTTCCGTCGCCGGTACAACCGCGGCCTCCTCGCGGCGGGCGCCCTGCTGGCGGCCGGGCTCGCCGCCACGCTGCTGTTCACGCTGTGGACGCACCAGGGGATGGCGGACACCCGCGCGTTGCTCGACCGCCCGCTGACCGGGCGGCTCATCACCGACGCCGGGCGGCACACCGCGTCGTACCTGGCACACACCGGTTTCCGCGCTTCGGCCGCGGTGTGGATCCTGATAGGAGGCATCCTGCTCATGGCCCTCGCCGAGACGGGACTGCGGCAGCACATCGACGACTACCGGTTCAGGACCCGGTGAGCGCCCCGCAGGGCGGCCCCGCGACGCCGGCCGCCGCCCCTCGTGCCCGCCGCGTCCGCACCCTGACCGTGGTGGCGAGTTGCCTGGTTCTGCTGGCGGCGGCCGTGGTGTTCGCCGTACGCGCCCTCGGCCGGGAGCCGACCGTCACGCTGCTCGCCAACTGGACCGGCACCGACGAGCGGAACTTCCGGGAGTCGGTCATCGAGCCCTTCGAGCGGAAGTACCACATCCACGTCGACTACCAGGGCAGCTCCGCCGAGAGCCAGGTGCTCGGCGCCGACGTGGAGGCCGGGACGCCCCCGGACGTGGTGGTGCTGACCGGTCCCGGCGAACTGGCGGACTACGCCCGGCAGGGACGGCTGAAACCGCTGGACGACCTCGTGCCCCGAGCCGGTTTCGGCGCGTCCTGGACCACGCCGCTGGACGGGCACGTGTACTGGTTCCCGCTCAAGGCCGACCTGAAGTCCATCGTCTGGTACCCGGCCGGCACGAGCGAGCGGCAGCGCGCCGAGGCGGCGGGCAAGCCCGGCCGGTGGTGCGTCGGCATGGGCTCCGGCGCGACCAGCGGCTGGCCCGGCACGGACTGGATCGAGGACATCCTGCTCCAGCAGTACGGCCCCGGTACCTATCAGCGCTGGGCGCGCGGCGAACTGCCCTGGACGTCCAAGGAGGTCCGGTCGGCCTGGACCACCTGGGGACGGCTGGTGGGGGCCGGCGGGGACCGTGAGCTGGTCCGGCGCGCGCTCAAGACGCCGTACCAGGACGCGTCGAAACCGGTTACCGGCAACCCGCGCGGCTGCATCCTGGAGCACCAGGCGTCGTTCATCCGCAACCAGGAGTCGTGGAAACGCGCGGACGGCCGTTACGAGCCCTCGGCCCGGCGGATCCCCGGGGCCAGGGCGAGCGACGCCTGGGAGGTCTCCGGTGACCTGGTCGCCCTGCTGCACGACACCCCGGAGGCAAGGACGCTGATCCGGCACCTCGCCTCGGCGGGCGCCCAACGCGCCTGGAACGCCGAGGAATCCGGTTTCTCGGTCAGTCCCGGGGCGCAGCCGGCGCCCTCCGACGCCGGCGCGGCCTGGCACCGGTCCCTCGCCGCGACCCTCCTCGACGACCGGGCGGTGCACTGCTTCGACGCCTCCGACGCCATGCCGCCCTCGGTGCGCGACGCGTTCGCCGAGGCGACCATCGAGTTCCTCGCCCACCCCGACCATCTGAACGCCCTGCTGACCTCCCTGGACACCCTCAGCCGCACCCAGGGCCTGACCTGGGTCCCCTCGGTGTGCGACCGCGCACCATGAGCGACACGCGGACGCGCCGAACACCGTTGCGGGGCTACAGCCAGTCCCGCTTCTTGAAGACCACGTACAGGGTCAGACACACCACGCCCATCAGCCCGATCGCGAACGGGTAGCCGAACAGCCAGTGCAGCTCCGGCATGTGGTCGAAGTTCATGCCGTAGATCGTGCCGACGAGGGTGGGGGCGAACAGGATGGCCGCCCACGACGAGATCTTCTTCACCTCCTCGTTCTGCTCGAACCCCGCCTCGGCCAGCGCCCGCATCTCCGCGTTCTGCTGCTGGGTGACCAGGGTGGCGTTGACCGTGAGGATCTCCGCGAGGGCCTGGCGGAAGCCGTCGACGCGTTCGCTGATGTGGGTGACGTGGTCGGCGACGTCGCGCAGGTAGCGCTGCAGTTCCTCGTCGGTCTCGTACTTGGCGAAACCGGCCATCAGCCCGTGCAGCATGCCGACCAGCGGGCGGGTGGCCCGCTGGAACTCCACCATTTCCCGGGAGAGTTCGTAGATGCGGCGGGAGACCTCGGGATCGCCGCGGAACACCTCGGTCTCGATCTCGTCGATGTCGTTCTGGACGCCGGAGACCACCGGCGCGTAGCCGTCGACGACGGCGTCGAGGATCGCGTACAGGACGGCTTCCGGGCCGAGTTTCAGCAGGTCCGGACTGTCTTCCATACGGCGGCGGACGGCCGACAGGTCCGGGGCCGCGCCGTGCCGGAGCGTGATGACGAAGTCCGGGCCGACGAACACGTGCAGCTCGCCGAAGTCGACCTCCTCCGGCGCGTCCAGATAGCGGGCGGCCCGCAGCACGACGAACAGCGTCTGGCCGTACCGCTCCAGCTTGGGCCGCTGGTGCGCCTCCATCGCGTCCTCGACTGCGAGCGGGTGCAGGCCGAACTCGGCGGCCAGCGAGTGCAGATCGGCCCCGGTGGGCCGGGCCAGCCCGATCCAGGCCATCCCCGAGGACTGCTCGCGCAGCTCGCGGAAGGTCTCGGCGAGCGTGGCGGGGGAGGAGACGCGGACGCCGTCGCGGTACAGCGCCGCCTGGACGATGCTCACCGGCTCGGCGCCGTCCGCCGGAGCGGGGGTGGCCGGGGACGCCTCGGCGACGGGGGACTGGGGCTGGGTGAGGGCGCGGCGAAAGACGGACCTGCGCCCGCCGTTCCCGCCGTTCCTGCCGTTCTCTCGCTCGGACATCGGCCGCCTCGTGGGAACCCGGGGGACAGGAGGAGAAGGATATCGGCGGGGTGCCGCGAGCGGCGCGCGCGGCGGTGAAAGGGTCGGGTGAGAGTCGCGGACAGCAGGTGTCCGCGATGGCGGTTAGCGTGCCGCCATGACGAAGAGCAGTGCGACCAAGGCCCCCCTCCTGGACGTCCGCGCCCTCAACCGCGCCACGCTGGAACGCCAGCTGCTGCTGCGCCGCTCGGCGCTGTCCCCGGCTGCCGCCGTGGGGCATCTGCTCGGTCTCCAGGCGCAGAACGTCAAACCGCCGTACCACGCCCTCGCCGCCCGCCTCGACGGCTTCGCACCGCAGGACCTGTCCGCGCTCATGGCCGGCCGCCACGTCGCCCGGATCGTCACCCTGCGCTCCACCCTGCACACCCACACCGCCGAGGACTGCCTGAGTCTGCGGCCGCTCGTTCAGCCGGCCCGGGACCGCGAGCTGGGCCAGTTCCGCACCGGCCTGGCCGGTGTCGACCTGGACGTCCTGGCCGGCCTCGCCCGCGAGCTGGTCGAGGCCGAGCCGCGGACCATGGCCCAGCTGCGGCAGGCGCTGAGCGCCCGGTGGCCGGACGCCGACCCGCGGGCCCTCGCCGTCGCCGCCCGCTGCACGCTGCCCCTGGTCCAGGTCACCCCGCGCGGGCTGTGGGGCCGCAGCGGCCAGGTCGCCCTCACCACCGTCGAACACTGGCTCGGCCGCCCGGCCGGTCCGGCCCCCGAGCCGGAGGCCGTCGTCCTGCGCTATCTCGCCGCCTTCGGCCCGGCGTCCGTCAAGGACATGCAGACCTGGGCCGGGCTCACCCGCCTGAGGAGCGCCTTCGAACGGCTCCGCCCCCGGCTGCTCACCTTCCGGGACCCGCACGGAGTCGAGCTCTTCGACCTCCCCGACGCCCCGCGCCCCGACCCGGACACCCCGGCCCCGCCCCGCTTCCTGCCCGAGTTCGACAACCTCCTGCTCTCCCACGGCGACCGCGGCCGCGTCATACCCGCCGAGCACCGGGGCCGCCACTGGCAGGGGAACCAGGCCTACCGCACCCTGCTGGTGGACGGCTTCCTGGCCGGCCTGTGGAAGCTCGACCCCGAGGCCCTGGTCGTCGAGCCCTTCGCCGGGCTGACCGGAGCCCAGCGGGACGAGGTCACCGCGGAGGGGGAGCGGATGCTCCGCGTCCTGCACCCGGAGACGTCGTACGACATCCGCTTCGGGACGGTCGTACGGCCCTGAGGCCCAGCCTCTACAGTCGGCCCATGGAACTCCGCCAGCTCAGCTATTTCGTCGCCGTCGCCGAGGAGTTGCACTTCGGGCGGGCGGCCGAGCGGTTGCACATCGTGCAGTCGGCGGTCAGTCAGCAGATGCAGCGGCTGGAGCGGGAGCTGGGGGCCGAGCTGTTCGACCGTTCGCCGCGCCGGGTTCGGCTGACCGGCGCGGGGGAGCGGCTGCTGCCCGAGGCACGCGCGGTGCTCGCGGCCGCGGAGAAGGCCCGGGCCTCGGTGGCCGCGCCCGCCGGGCTGCGCCTCGGCACCAGCACCGGGCTCGGCGCGCATCTGGACCGGGTGCTGGCCGCGTTCGCCGAGCGGGCGCCCGAGGTGCCGGTGGAACTGGTCTCCGTGCCGGCCGGGGAGCGGCTCGCCGGGGTCGCGGGGGGCCGGCTGGACGCCGCGTTCGTGCGCTCGGCCCAGCCCCCGGCCGGCGTCCGCGTGGTGCCCCTGTGGCCGGATCCGCTGGTCGCCGCCGTGCCGGCCACGCATCCGCTCGCGCGGCAGGCCGAGATCGGCCTCGCCGACCTCGCCGGGCTGCCCCTCGCCCTCGCCCCGCGCAGGGCCAACCCCGCCCTGGTGGACCTGGTCCTCGGCGCCTGCCGGGCGGCCGGGTTCGAGCCGGTGCCCGGAAGGGCCGGCGGCACCCTGCAGGACACCCTCGCCACCATCGGGGCCCGTCCCCTGTGGACGGTCGTCTTCGCCTCCCACGCGCGCGTGCTGGCCACGCCCCGGGTGGCGTACGTCCCCTTCCGATCGCCCGGACTGGCCCTGGAAACCGGTCTCGCCGTGCCCGCCGACGACCCCTCCCCGCACCTGGCGGAACTGCTCCTGGCCTGCGCCGATCACGAAAGCTGATCGCTGCGGTCGCGGACTGCTTCTTGGTCGGGGACGCGTGCCGCGATGGACTGGACCCACCGAACAGGCACACCGATCGAGGGAGTTCAGCCATGCCGATCGTCACCATCCAGCAGGGCCCGCGCGATGTCGAGCTCAAGCGGGAGCTGGTCAAGCGGGTCACCGATGCGTTCGTCGACGCGTACCGGATCCCGGCGGAGACCGTGCAGGTGTGGATCCACGAGGTCCCGGCGGACAGCTGGGGCGCGGCCGGGAAGCTCACGGCCGACAAGTAGCCCCCGCGTTCCACGGGGGTGAACGTGGAGAGGGGGGCGCTGCGGGCCGCTCGTGGTGGCTCGCAACGCCCCCCTGGCTTCTACCTGAGGGGTGCTCAGGTGTCCCTCTTCCGGGTTACGAGCGGACCTGCGCGGTCATGAGCCGACCTGCGCGGTCACCAGGTCCGAGAAGGTGGTCAGCCGGGTGTACACACCCGGGTAACCGGCCTCCGCGCACCCCTCGCCCCAGGAAGTGATCCCTGCCAGGACGCCCCCGATGAGCAGGGGACCGCCGCTGTCGCCCTGGCAGGTGTCTACGCCGCCGGAGGAGTGTCCGGCGCACACCATGTCGGACTGGACGAAGTCCGAACCGTAGGAGCTCTTGCAGCTGGAGTCGGACACGATCGGGACGGTCGCGGTCCGCAGCTGGTTGGAGGAGCTGCCGTTCTCCGAGGTGGTCCCCCAGCCGAGGATCCGGGCCGTGGCGCCGGCCGCGTACACGCCCGTCTGGGAGGAGGAGACGTACGACACCGGCTTGTACGGCATCGACGTCTCCAGGGTCAGCACGGCCACGTCGTCGCCGTTGGTGGCGTCCGTGTAGCCCGGGTTGACCCAGATCTTGCCGACCTTGCCGACCGTGCCGTCGGTGCCGTTGAGATTGGTCCGGCCGCCGACCACACGGACGTTGCCGGCGGACTCGCCCGCCATGCAGTGCGCGGCCGTCACGACCTTGGTGGCGGCCACCAGCGTGCCGCCGCAGAACTGGTTGCCGGACGCGTCGGTGATCTGCATGACGAACGGGTACGACGCCGTCGTGGTGGTCGTGCCGCCGACGATGGGCTGAGGGGCGGCGCTCGCCATGGGGGAGGCGAGCAGCACGGTCGCCGCGGCGGCGGCACCCGCCACCAGTGTCGCGGCGGGCTGTCTTGCACGTCTGGGCCCGAACATGAGTCTCCTCAGTGGGTTGCACCGGTGGGGGATCGCACGGGTGTGGGGGGTTGCACGGGGGTCTCGGGACCGACCCCCGTATGCCCGGGCGAGCGGCACGCCCTTTACGCTAGGACCCGGAACCCTCGGCTCCCAATGAGGGAACCCCCTAGCGGGTTGGGTGAGGGAAAACCCTCGGTCCGGTTCAGTTAACCGGCCGCGTTCTCACTTCGCGCGGCGAGCCGCCGCCAATCGGACGATGTCGACCCGCGAGCGGATCCCCAGCTTGCGGTAGACCCGGGTCAGGGTCGCCTCCACCGTCTTGACGCTGATGAACAGCCGGGCGGCGATCTCCCGGTTGGTGGCGCCCTCCATGACCAGCGCGGCGACCTGACGCTCCATCGCGGCCAGCACGTCCAGCGCGTTCAGGGCGTCCGGCACGGCGAGCGCCGGTTCCGGCTCGGGGACGGTGAGGGACTCGTCCACCTGGCGCAGCCAGGGCAGCGCCCGGCAGCGGCGGAACATCCGGGTGGCCTCGTCGTACGCCGAGGAAGCCGTGCCTGTTCGGGCCTCCGGGGCGCCGAGGCCCGTGGCCGGGCGCGTGCCGAGCAACCGGGCCAGCGCGAACGCGGCCCGCGCCTCCTCCAGCCCGTAGCCCAGTTTGCCGAGCCGGTCCTGAGCGGACGTCAGCTGGGCGACCGCGGCCTCCAGGTCCCCCTGGGCGGCCCGCACCAGTGCCTCGGAGCGGTCCAGGACGGCGAGGACGCTTCCCCGGCCGAGGCGCAGGGCGTGCTCGCGGCTCGCGTCGATGACGTCCTGCGCCTCGGCCGGTTCACCGATCCGGACCAGCGCCTCGGCGAGATCGCCCTGCCAGCGCCCGCGCGCCGGGTCGGTGATCCCGAGTCCCAGCTCCAGCGTCCGCACCCGGCGCAGGGAGCGCACGGTGCCCGCCGGGTCCCCGGCCACCAGCTGGGCGTATCCGAGCGCGCCCAGGGCCCGGGAGAGGTACATCTGGTCGCCGTCCTCCTCGGCGTGCTCCACCGCCTCCCGGGCGAGCGCGAGGGCCCGGTCCACGTCCCCGCCGGAGGCCTCGGCGAGCGAGGTGAGCATCGCCGAGGCGGTCTCGCCGATCCCGGAGTCCCGGGCGAGGCGCAGACTCTCGCGGGCCAGCTCCAGGGCGCGCCCGCAGTGCCCGACGCGGAGCTCGGTCTCGGCGAGGCCGCGCAGGAAGTGCACCTCGCTCTCCACCGAGCCGCGCCGGCGCACCTCGCGCAGCAGCGCGGTGACCGTCGCCCGGGCCTCGGTCAGCTGGTCGCTCATGACCAGCCAGCGGAACCGGGCGCTGCCCGCCCCGTTGTGGTGGCAGGCCACCCTGGGGTCCTGAGGCTCCTTCAGGGCGCGTTTGATGGTCCGGGGCGCCTCCGGGTGGCCCATCAGGGTCTCGGTCTGGGCCTGGAAGGCGAGGGAGAGCAGTTCGGTGCGCCGGTCCTTGCCGTGCGCGGCCAGTTCGGCGGCGTGCGCGGCGGCCTCGCGGGCCTCGGTGAAGTCGCCCTCGACGATCAGTGCCCGCCAGGCCAGCTGGTAGTGCACCAGGGCCAGCAGCCGGGGGTCGTCGCCGGCGTCGGCGAGGGCCTGCGGGAAGACGGCGTCGACCTCGGCCATGGTGTGGCCGGCGGTGTCGATGACGATGATCCAGGCCCGTACCCGGTCGGCGGGCACGGTGGCCTTGGACAGCACCTCGCGGGCGATGTCCCGGGCCAGGTCGATCTCGCCCGCGGTGATCGCGTCCTCGGCGGCCTGCAGCCGGCGCTCCTCCTGGCTCGGCACACCGTCGGCGGGGGTGTGCCGGGCGGCGAGCAGACCCAGGTGGGCGGCGACCGAGGGGGCGCCGCGGTCCCGGGCGAGGGCGGCGGCCTCGGCGAGCCGGGCGGCGACGTCCGGGTCGGTACCGGTCGTGGCGAGGGCCAGGTGCCGGGCCCGTTCGATCGGATCGGAGGCGGCCGTGGACAGGGCCGCGTGCGCGGCGCGCCGCTCGTGCGCGGGCGCCTCCGCGTACAGCGCGGCCGATATCAGCGGGTGCGCGAACCGTACGGCGGGGGCGTCGGGCTCGGTGGCCAGCAGCCCGAGTTCGGCGGCCTGGGCGCACTCGGCCTCGGCGTTGGTCCGGCCGGCCGCGTGCAGCAGCGCCGGGGTGGGGCGGGCGCCGGCGCTGGCCACCAGCAGGGTGCGGCGGGCCTCGACGGACAGCATGTCCAGGCGGCTGAGCACCAGGGCGCGCAGGCTGGTCGGCACCGGCAGCGGCTCGCCCGGCCGGGGCGGGGTGGGGCTGTCGGCGAGCGCGCGGCCGAGTTCCAGGGCGAACAGCGGATTGCCGCCGCTGGTGCGGTGGATCTCGCGGAGGGTGGAGCGGGGCAGGTTGCCGTGGCCGCGGTGGTCGAGCAACTGGGCGACCCGGACGCGGGAGAGCGGGCCGAGCCGGACCGCGAGGGTGCCCGGCGGGCAGGCGCGCAGATGCCGGTCGTACTCCTGGCTCTCCTGGCCCTCGGTGCGTACCGCGCACAGCAGTTGCACCGGGGTGCCCTCCAGGCGGCGGGCGGCGAAGCCGAGCAGTTCGGCGCTGGCCGGGTCCAGCCACTGCAGGTCGTCGGCGACGACGAGGACACCGCCGTGCGCGGCGAGGGCGCGCAGCGCGGAGAGCACCGCGAGGCGCAGGGCCAGTCCGTCGCGCTGGAGGCTGGACTCGCCGCGGCCGGTGAGCGCCGACTCCAGGGCCGTGCGCTGGGCGACGGGCAGCCGGGGGGAGATGTCGTCGAGGACCAGGCCGAAGAGGTCGGCGAGGGCCAGGAAGGGCAGGTGGGATTCGGACTCGGTGGCGGAGCAGCGCAGGACGGTGCGGGCGGTGGTGCCGTATTCCTCGGCCAATGCCCGCAGGACGGTGGATTTCCCTATTCCGGCGGGACCGTGGAGCAGCACACTGCCGCCCGAGGCGAGTTGGTCACGGGCGCCGGCCAACAACTCCTCGCGGCCGATGACCAGGTCGGGGCGGCACCTGGCAGGCTCCTGGAAGTCCCGTCGCACGGTCACCGCTCCCCTCGTGTGTCGTGTCCGGGCCAAATTCTAGGCAACGATCCTTGAAATTCGGACGGAAGCCGTGGTGAGGGAAATAACAAACGGTCAAGCATAAGGAAATTCAAGGCGTCTACGCTTGAATGGAAAGGTTTCCCTGTGGCCCGCCGTCACGGCAGCAGTCCCGCCCTGCGGGCCGCGGTCACCGCCTCCCCTCGGGTGTGCGCGCCCAGCTTCCGCATCGCCGAGCGCAGATAGCCCTTCACCGTCTCCGCACGCAGTCCCAGCCGCTCGGCCACGGCCGCGTTGGTCGCCCCCGCCGCCACCCAGGACAGCACGTCCAGCTCGCGCGGCGCCAGGGTCACGCCGCCCTTCCGTGACGGCGCGGTCAACAGCCCGCAGGCCGCGAGCAGTTCGGCCCGCAGGTCCGGATCGGTGATCCGGGGGGCCAGGGCCCTCAGCGCCGCATGCGCCTCGCGCACCTGCTCCCAGGCGGCACACCGGTCGCCGCCGACGGGCTCCGGCCGGGCCGCCGCCAGCAGCCCCCGCGCCTCGTCCCGCACCACCAGCGCCTGCTCCACGTCCCGGGCGACGGCCATGGCCGCGCCCAGCGTGCGGTCGCCGAGCGGCTGGGCCGAGCGCAGCGCGCCGTAGAGCACGCCGCGTACCCGGCGCCGTACCACCACGGGCACCGCGACGACCGAGCGAATGCCCTCCGCGGCCACCGGGACGTCGTACTCGTGGCTGATCTGCCGTGAACTCGAGTAGTCCGTCACCGCGCACGGCCGGGCCAGGGCCACCGCCTTGCCGCCGAGTCCGTTGCCGGAGGTCACCGCGAGGGAGCGCAGGGCGGTCGTGGTCGTGCCGCTCAGCTGGCTGATCCGGATCTGCGGCCGGCCGGACTCGACCAGGCCGCCGAAGGCGACCGGCAGCCCCGTGGCGTGCCGCAGCCGGGCGAGCGCACCGCCGATCTCCACCGTCCCCGCCGCGTCTGCCGTCACGTCTTCGCCCCTTCTGCCGCACCCACCCCCGTTCGGGGGTGGTGAGACCTGCATCACGGATTAGACGATGCCAGAGAGCCGCCCGGCAATGGTCCGGAACAGCGGGAGCGAGCCGCAGGCCCAGGGCGCGCCGGTGACGCGAGGAGTGTGTGATGACGACGGTGACCGAGTCGTTCCGGGAGGCCCGGGACTTTCTGCTGGCGCACCGAGAGGACCATGCCGCCGCCTGTGAGGGCTTCGCCTGGCCGCGGCCCGCGCACTTCAACTGGGCGCTGGACTGGTTCGACGTGATCGCCGCCGGCAACGACCGGACCGCGCTGCACATCGTCGAGGAGGACGGCGGCGAGACGCGGCTGTCCTTCGCCGAGATGTCCGAACGGTCGAACCGGGTCGCGAACCATCTGCGTGCGCGGGGTGTCGCAGCCGAGGACCGGATCCTCGTCATGCTCGGCAACCAGGCCGAACTGTGGGAGACCGCGCTGGCCGCGATGAAGCTGCGCGCGGTGGTCATCCCCGCCACCCCGCTGCTCGGTCCGGCCGACCTGCGCGACCGGGTGGACCGGGGCCGGGTGAAGCACGTGGTCGTACGGGCGGAGGACGCCGCGAAGTTCGCCGAGGTGCCCGGCGGCTACACCCGGATCTCGGTCGGCGGCCCGCCGCAGGAGGGCTGGGAGCCGTACGAGGACGCGTACACGGCCCCCGCCGAGTTCGTCCCCGACGGGCCCACCCTGGCCGACGACCCGCTGATGCTCTACTTCACCTCCGGCACGACCGCCCGCCCCAAGCTCGTCGAGCACACCCACACCTCGTACCCGATCGGACATCTGGCCACCATGTACTGGATCGGCCTGAAACCCGGTGACGTGCACCTGAACATCTCCTCGCCGGGCTGGGCCAAGCACGCCTGGTCCAATCTGTTCGCGCCGTGGAACGCCGAGGCGACCGTCTTCCTCTTCAACTACACACGGTTCGACGCGGCCCGGCTGATGGCCGAGATGGACCGGTCGGGAGTGACCACCTTCTGCGCCCCGCCGACGGTGTGGCGCATGCTCATCCAGGCCGACCTGGGCCTCCTCGCCACCCCGCCCCGCGAGGTGGTGGCCGCCGGCGAGCCGCTCAACCCCGAGGTCATCGAACAGGTCCGGCGGGCCTGGGGCGTGACCATCCGGGACGGCTTCGGGCAGACCGAGACCGCCGTACAGGTCTCCAACAGCCCCGGCCAGCTGCTGAAGACCGGCTCGATGGGCCGCCCGAGCCCCGGCTACCGCGTCGAGCTCCTCGACCCCGTCTCCGGCGCGCCCGGCGCCGCCGAGGGCGAGATCGCCCTCGACCTGTCCGAGCGTCCGGTCGGCCTGATGACCGGCTACCACGGCGACCCGGACCGCACGGCCGAGGCCATGGCGGGCGGCTACTACCGCACCGGGGACATCGCCTCCCGCGACGAGGACGGCTACCTGACCTACGTCGGCCGCGCGGACGACGTCTTCAAGGCCTCCGACTACAAGATCAGCCCGTTCGAGCTGGAGAGCGCCCTGCTGGAGCACGAGGCGGTGGCCGAGGCGGCCGTGGTGCCCGCGCCGGACGAGTTGCGGCTCGCCGTGCCGAAGGCGTACGTCGTGCTCGCCGAGGGCTTCGAGCCCGGACCGGACACGGCCAAGGTCATCTTCGAGCACTCCCGCCAGGTGCTCGCCCCCTACAAGCGGATCCGCCGGCTGGAGTTCGGCGCGCTGCCCAAGACCGTCTCCGGCAAGATCCGCCGGATCGAACTGCGCGAGGCGACGGCCCAGGGCTCGGAGCACGAGTACCGCGAGGAGGACTTCCGGTGACCGCATCGCCGTCGTACCCGCACGGAACGTCGCCGTCGTACCCGCACGGAACACCGCTGTCGTACACGCACGGAACCGGTTCCACCGCCCTGCTCGGCGACACCATCGGCGCCAACCTGGACCGGGCCGTGGCCGCCTGGCCCGACCGCGAGGCCCTGGTCGACGTGCCGTCGGGGCGGCGCTGGACGTACGCCGAATTCGGCGCTGCCGTCGAGGAGCTGGCGCAGGCGCTGGTGGCGAGCGGAGTCGTCAAGTGCGACCGGGTGGGCATCTGGGCGGTCAACTGCCCGGAGTGGGTCCTGGTCCAGTACGCCACCGCCCGCATCGGCGCGATCATGGTGAACATCAACCCGGCCTACCGCACCCACGAGGTCGAGTACGTTCTCAACCAGGCCGGGATCTCCCTGCTGTTCGCCTCCCTGAGCCACAGGACCAGCGACTACCGCGAGATGGTGGAGGAGGTGCGCGGCAGGTGCCCGGCACTGCGCCAGGTCGCGTACATCGGCGACCCGAGCTGGGAGGAACTGCTCGGCCGGGGCACCGGTGATGCCCCGTACGCGGAACTGTCCTGCGACGACCCGATCAACATCCAGTACACCTCGGGGACCACCGGCTTCCCGAAGGGCGCCACCCTGTCCCACCACAACATCCTCAACAACGGTTACTTCGTGGGCGAGTCGATCGCCTACAGCGAGCAGGACCGCATCTGCATCCCGGTGCCCTTCTACCACTGCTTCGGCATGGTCATGGGCAACCTGGCGGCCACCTCGCACGGCGCCTGCATGGTCATCCCGGCCCCGTCCTTCGAACCGAAGGCCACCCTGGAGGCGGTGCAGCAGGAGCGCTGTACGTCCCTGTACGGCGTGCCGACGATGTTCATCGCCGAGCTCAACCTTCCCGACTTCGCCGCATACGACCTCTCGACCCTGCGCACCGGCATCATGGCGGGATCGCCGTGCCCGGTGGAGGTGATGAAGCGGGTCGTCGCCGAGATGCACATGGCGGAGGTCTCCATCTGCTACGGCATGACCGAGACCTCCCCGGTGTCGCTGCAGACCCGCCGCGACGACGACCTGGAGCACCGCACGGGCACCGTCGGCCGGGTCCTGCCGCACCTGGAGGTCAAGGTCGTCGACCCGGCCACCGGCGTCACCCAACCGCGCGGCACGGCGGGGGAGTTGTGCACCCGCGGCTACAGCGTGATGCTCGGCTACTGGAACGAGCCCGAGAAGACCGCCGAGGCCGTCGACGCGGGCCGCTGGATGCACACCGGGGACCTGGCGGTGCTGCGCGAGGACGGGTACGTCGAGATCGTCGGCCGGATCAAGGACATGATCATCCGGGGCGGCGAGAACATCTACCCGCGCGAGATCGAGGAGTTCCTCTACGCCCACCCGAAGATCAGGGACGTCCAGGTCGTCGGGGTGCCGCACGAGAAGTACGGCGAGGAGGTCCTGGCCTGTGTGATCCCGTACGACGCGGCCGACCCGCTCACCCTGGAGGAGTTGCACGCCTTCTGCCGGGGCCGGCTCGCGCACTACAAGATCCCCAGCCGGCTGCAGATCCTCGACTCCTTCCCGATGACGGTGTCCGGGAAGGTGCGCAAGGTCGAACTGCGGGCGGCGTACGGGGCGTGAGACGGCGGGAACCGGGCATGCGGTATCTGCTCGAGGACGGGCCCCGGAGGAGCGCGCTGTCGGCGGTGCGCTCGACCGGGACCCGTCGGCGGGCCCTGCCCCGCCGCACGGCCGTGGCACTGCGGGCCCCGGCGGGCATGCGCAGGGTGGTCAGGCAGGCGACCGCCGTGCCCACCGGGGCGGGGCTGTTGAAGCCAGGAGCTGTGGCCGTCACCGTCCCGGCGCAGGAGCCTGCCGGCCGGTCCGCGCAGCCGCTGGTGATGTCCCGGAACTCCGAACGGCCGGGCAGGGTGGGGCCGTTGGTGCGCATCCCGGGCACCTCGGCCGGCAGTGCGGCGCACCGGGGCCGTCGGGGCCGGCACATCGGCCCGCCGGTGGAGAGAACCATCCGGCGGCGGTGGCGGGGTGGTCCCCGGGGAGGGTCAGCTCCGTCGGTCCCGCGGCCGGGGTCCCGGTTCCGGCGCTCCCTCGGCGTTCAGCGTGTCGGCGTGGTCGTTCACCGGCTGCGGGACGCCCGCGAGGTCCAGGACGAAGAGCGGGATGCCCAGCGCGTCCGCGCGGACCCGGGCCTCGTTCGTGTAACCCGCGAGGGAGAAGTACACACAGTCCGCGGACTCCGTCATCGCCGTCAGCCACAGGCACTCCACGTCCCGCGGCGCCGCCGGGCGCACGGTCGGGTCCATCTGGGCGAGGAGCCCGTGCGCGGCGAGCCCGATGCCGTTCGGCGGCCGCTGGTCGGCACGGCGGATGTCCCGGTACCCGAGCCAGCGCAGATAGAGCGCGGCGACGGTGACGGCGTCGTGGGCGGTACGGATGGCGCGCGGCGGGAAGGCGGGGCGGCGGGCGGGGGACCCCGGCCCGGCCGCAGCGGGCGGGGTGCCGGGGTACGACGGGGGCATCCCGGTCTGTGCCGGCGGCACACCGGCCTGCGCCGGCGACATCCCGGTCTGTGGCAGCGGTGTCCCGGCAGCGGTCGGCGGCGTCTCGGAAACGGCTGGCGGCGTGCGGGGGTCTGCCTGGGGTGCGCGCGGGTCTGCCTGGGATGTGCGGGGGTCGGACGGGGGTGTCCGGGGGGCGGCCTGGGGTGTCCGGGGAGCAGTCGGGGGTGTGCGCCGGCCTCCCGGTGACGTCCGGGCGTCTGCCGGGGGTGTGCGCGGGCCTTCCGGGGAGGTGCGGGGATCTGCCCCGGGTGCGCGCGGGTCTGTCAGGGGCCTGCGCGAGTCTGTCAGGGGTGTGCACGGGGCTGCCGGAGGCGTCGTCGCCACCGGGATGCGCAGGATCGTGCCGCAGGGGCAGCCCAGCTCCGGGTGGGGCCACTGGCTCCGGCGGCCGCAGGCGGTGCACGGCACGCAGATCCACTCGTCGTCCCAGGCCCGGTGGGCCGCCACGGCAGGCTCGGCGGCCGGATCCAGCCGCGGGGCGGTCGGCGCGCCGCACGCGCACGGGTACGACGGCGCGGTGTAGACGTGCTCGCGCCGACAGGCCGGGCAGCGCACCGGCACGCTCTCGGGCATGGCCCACCCCCAGGCGTCACGTCGGAACAGTCGCGTCGGGACAGCGGCCCCCATCGTCCTCCTTCCCACGCCGCTTGTCCGGCGCTTGCCCTGTCTCCGCCTCTCTTGACGACAGTTGGTGCGCGCTTCTACATTGATTCCAGATAGTAGAAGTTGGATTCCGCAATGCGGAAGTTTGAACAATCTGGAGACTGTGCTCACCGCGGGGCGCGACGGGAGTACGCATCCGAGAAGCCGAAGCAGGAGTACTCGATGGCTCGTATGACCGCTGCCCGCGCGGCAGTTGAGATCCTCAAGCGCGAGGGCGTCACCGACGCCTTCGGTGTGCCGGGCGCGGCGATCAACCCCTTCTACAAGGCGCTCAAGGAGGGTGGCGGCATCAACCACACCCTCGCCCGCCACGTCGAGGGCGCCTCGCACATGGCCGAGGGGTACACCCGCACCAGGCCGGGCAACATCGGCGTCTGCATCGGCACCTCCGGCCCGGCCGGCACCGACATGATCACCGGCCTGTACTCGGCCATCGGCGACTCCGTCCCGATCCTGTGCATCACGGGCCAGGCGCCCACCCACGTGATCCACAAGGAGGACTTCCAGGCCGTCGACATCGCCTCGATCGCCAAGCCGGTCACCAAAATGGCGGTCACCGTCCTGGAGGCCGCGCAGGTCCCGGGCGTCTTCCAGCAGGCCTTCCACCTGATGCGCTCCGGCCGTCCCGGCCCGGTCCTGATCGACCTGCCGATCGACGTCCAGCTGACCGAGATCGAGTTCGACCCGGAGACGTACGAGCCGCTGCCCGTCTACAAGCCGGCCGCGACCCGCGCCCAGATCGAGAAGGCGATCTCCTTCCTGCTGGCCGCCGAGCGCCCGGTCATCGTCGCCGGCGGCGGCATCATCGGCGCCGACGCCGCCGACCTGCTGGTGGAATTCGCCGAGTTGACGCAGACCCCGGTCATCCCCACGCTGATGGGCTGGGGCGCCCTGTCCGACGACCACGAGCTGAACGCCGGCATGGTCGGCGTCCAGACCTCGCACCGGTACGGCAACGCCAACTTCCTGGAGTCGGACTTCGTCCTCGGCATCGGCAACCGCTGGGCCAACCGCCACACCGGCTACAAGCTCGACGTCTACCGCGGCGACCGCAAGTTCGTCCACGTCGACATCGAGCCCACCCAGATCGGCAAGATCTTCCCGCCGGACTACGGCGTGGTCTCCGACGCAAAGGTCGCGCTGGAGCTCTTCATCGAGGTCGCCAAGGAGCTGAAGGCCGCCGGCAAGCTGCCCGACCGTGCCGACTGGGTGGCCTCCACCCAGGAGCGCAAGGCCACCCTCCTGCGCCGTACCCACTTCGACAACGTGCCCATGAAGCCGCAGCGGGTGTACGAGGAGATGAACAAGGCCTTCGGCCCGGACACCCGGTACGTCACCACCATCGGCCTGTCCCAGATCGCCGGCGCGCAGATGCTGCACGTCTACAAGCCGCGGCACTGGATCAACTGCGGCCAGGCCGGCCCGCTCGGCTGGACCATCCCGGCCGCGATCGGCGTCGCCAAGGCAGACCCGGACAGCCCGGTGGTCGCCCTGTCCGGCGACTACGACTTCCAGTTCCTGATCGAGGAGCTGGCGGTCGCCGCCCAGCACAGGATCCCGTACGTCCACGTCCTGGTGAACAACGCCTACCTCGGCCTGATCCGTCAGGCGCAGATCGGCCTGGACATCAACTTCCAGGTCAACCTGGAGTTTGAGAACATCAACACGCCTGAGATCGGCGTCTACGGCGTCGACCACGTGAAGGTCGCCGAGGGCCTGGGCTGCAAGGCGATCCGGGTCACCGAGCCGGACCAGCTGGGCGCAGCGTTCGAGCAGGCGAAGAAGCTGGCCGCGGAGTACCGGGTGCCGGTCGTCGTCGAGGCGATCCTGGAGCGGATCACCAACATCTCGATGAGCCGCACCATGGACATCAGCGACATCTCCGAGTTCGAGGACCTGGCCACCGAGCCGGGTCACGCGCCGACGTCGATCAAGCCGCTGAAGGTCTGATCCCGTCCCGCACACCAAGGGCGGCCCGTCCATCAGGACGGGCCGCCCTTTCGCGTCCCCCGTGTGATCCTCTGTTCCGTCCCCCGTCGTGCTCCCCCGTGGTCGGGGCCCGCCGCCCCCGTGCCGGCGGGCCCCCTGTGCTCCTAATCTGCCCCACGGCGGGGGCGGTTGAAGCCTGAGCCGCAGGGTTCAGAGGTTGATTTGAGGGTGGCGTAGCCCGCCTACGACCGCTGTCGTACACCAGCCGCTACAGCTCGTGCTCCGACAGCCCCGGCCAGTCGTCGGGCCCGCCGCCCTGCCACTCGATGAGGTCGCTCTCCTCCACCTCGATCCGGTCCAGGTCGGCCAGCCGGAGAATCTCCACGACGTCGTCCAGGTGCGAGGCGATGCCCAGGGTCACGTCCCCCTCGGTCACCCGCCGGGACCCGTCCAGGGCCGGGGAGTGGACCACGATGTGCGGATACTGCGTCGGATTGCCCATGCCCTCAGCGTCCTGCGGATACCGCGGCCCCGCACGCCGGGCCCGGGCCGCGCCCGACAGCACGAAGCGCTCCCCCCGGCCGGCGGGGGGAGCGCTTCGTGTCCGTATGGTGACCGTCCGACGGCGCGAGGCTGGGCGCGACAGGTCGTTCGCGCCGCCGGACGGAGCGGGTGGCCCCTGGAAGGGGCTGGGTGGGACCGTGGCGGCGTGCGACGGAGCCGGGGTCCCTTCCCTCTGGTCGAGAAGGGGACCCGGTCCTTCACCACCGCACTGGCTCGCACGCCGCCACGGTCCTCGCCCTGCCCGCGCCCACCGCCGTACGGCCACCCCTCATCCGGGCCGTCCGGCGTGCCGCGCGGGCCGCGTGCGAGATCCTGACCTCCCGTCAGATCCCGTACGCTGCTTGCGGGTTGTCGGCCTCAGTCCTCGCGCAGGGCGCGGACCGCCTCCTCCACGCGCTTGCCGTACCCGGGGTCGGCGGCGTGGAAGTGGGCCAGGTTCTTCTCGATCACGTCGTCGCGGGACACCTGCGACAGGCCGCCGGCGATGTTCGCGATCAGGCGGGACTTCTCCTCCGCGGACATCAGGCGGTACAGCTCGCCCGCCTGGTAGAAGTCGTCGTCCTTGGTGTGGAGCGGTGCGGTGTGGTTGCCCGTGTGGCCCGACACCGCCAGGGGCGCCGAAAGCGGGCGGCCGGTCTCCACCGGGCCGTCGTAGGAGTTCGGCTCGTAGTTCTTGGCGCCGCGGCCCTGGCCGTTGACCGCCATGAAGCCGTCGCGGCCGTAGTTCCGGGCGCCGCCCGGAACCGCCTTGGGGGCGTTCACGGCGAGCAGGGTGTGGTTGACGCCGAGGCGGTAGCGGTGCGCGTCCGCGTAGGCGAACAGGCGCCCCTGGAGCATCTTGTCGGGGGAGGGGCCGATGCCCGGAACGAAGTTGTTCGGGGAGAACGCGGCCTGCTCGACCTCGGCGAAGACGTTGTCCGGGTTGCGGTCCAGCACCAGGCGGCCCACCCGCTGCAGCGGGTAGTCCTTGTGCGGCCACACCTTGGTCAGGTCGAACGGGTTGAAGCGGTAGTCCGCCGCCTCGGCCGCCGGCATGAGCTGGACGTACAGGGTCCAGGACGGGTGCACCCCGCGCTCGATGGCCTGCAGCAGGTCCGTCTGGTGGGAGTTCGGGTCCTTGCCCGCGAGCTCCGCGGCCTGCTCGCCGCTCAGGGAGCGGATGCCCTGGTTGGTCTTGAAGTGGTACTTGACGAAGAAGGCCTCGCCCTCGGCGTTCGTCCACTGGTAGGTGTGCGAGCCGTAGCCGTTCATGTGCCGGTACGACGCCGGGATGCCGCGGTCGCCCATGAGCCAGGTCACCTGGTGCGTGGCCTCGGGGGCGTGCGCCCAGAAGTCCCAGACGCTGTCCGGCTCCTGGCGGCCCGTGAAGGGGTCGCGCTTCTGCGAGTGGATGAAGTCGGGGAACTTGATCGGGTCCTTGATGAAGAACACCGGGGTGTTGTTGCCGACGAGGTCGTAGTTGCCCTCCTCGGTGTAGAACTTCACCGCGAAGCCGCGCGGGTCACGGACGGCGTCGGCGCCGCCGAGGGAGTCGGCGACCGTCGAGAAGCGCACGAACACCTCGGTGCGCTTGCCGATCGTGCTCAGGAAGTCGGCGTGGGTGAAGCCGGTGACGTCGTCGGTCACCTCGAAGTGGCCGTAAGCGCCGGAGCCACGGGCGTGCACCACGCGCTCCGGGATGCGCTCGCGGTTGAAGCGCGCGAGCTTCTCCAGGAGCTGCTGGTCCTGGAGCAGGAGCGGGCCGCCTACGCCGGCCGAGGCGGAATTCTGGTTGTCTGCGACCGGGGCGCCGGACTCCGTGGTGAGAGTTCGCGCCGTGAGCACGCGCTTCGACATCGTGGACCTTCCGTGCGGTGGCAGCGGAAATCTGATTCCGCTTTGTGGAGCCTAGAAGTCTCTGGGGAGCCTAAAATGGGGTGATCTGAACGTCAACAGTTTGTTGAAGTCGATCTGGGGGTGATTCCGGGCGGCGCCGGCGCCTGGGCGCGACAGGACAGGTGTCAGCGACGGCGCCACCCGGAAGTCTGTGGGGCTCGGCTCAGACCTGGGCGCCGGAGAGGCGCTCCACGGCCCGCAGCAGGGCCGAGTGGTCCAGGCCGCCGTCGCCCTGGGTGCGCAGCGAGGCGACCAGCTGGGCGACCACGGCACCGACCGGCAGGGCGGCGCCGACGTTGCGGGCGGCGTCGGTGACGATGCCCATGTCCTTGTGGTGCAGGTCGATCCGGAAGCCCGGCTTGAAGTCACGGTTCAGGAAGTTGTCCTTCTTCCGCGTCAGCACGGTGGAGCCGGCGAGGCCGCCGTTGAGGACGTCCAGCGCGGCCGCGAGGTCCACGCCCGACTTCTCCAGGAAGACCACGGCCTCGGCGCACGCCTGGATGTTCACGGCGACGATCAGCTGGTTGGCCGCCTTCACGGTCTGGCCGGAGCCGTGCGGGCCGCACAGCACGATGGTCTTGCCCAGCGCCTCGAAGATCGGCTCGGCCTGGTCGAAGTCGGCCTTCTCGCCGCCGACCATGATCGACAGCACGGCCTCGATGGCGCCGGCCTCGCCGCCGGACACCGGGGCGTCCAGCACCCGGATGCCCTTGTCCTTGGCGGCGGCGGCCAGGTCGACCGAGGTCTGCGGGGTGATCGAGGACATGTCGATCAGCAGGGCGCCCTGCCGGGCGTTCTCCAGGATGCCGTCGGGGCCGTAGGCGATCGCCTCGACCTGCGGGGACGCGGGCACCATCGTGATGACCACGTCGGCGCTGCGCACGGCCTCGGCGATCGAGGAGGCGGCGGTGCCGCCGGCGGCGGCCAGGCGGTCCAGCTTGTCCTGCTCGAGCGTGAAGCCCGTGATGTCGTAACCCGCCTTGATCAGGTTCTCGGACATGGGGGAGCCCATGATGCCGAGGCCGATCCAGGCGATCTTGGGAAGACTGCTGCTCATGATTGGGGGTGCCTCTCTCAACTGCCTTGCAAAGTCAGGGGGTTCAGCGCGCGGCGCGCGCTTCGCGCGGGAGCCAGCCGAAAGCCTCGGCGCCCGGGCGGTCGCCGGCCTTGTACTCCAGGCCGACCCAGCCGTCGTAACCGGCCTTCTTCAGCTGGTCGAGCAGCTCCTCCAGTGGGAGCGAACCCGTCCCGGGGGCGCCGCGGCCGGGGTTGTCCGCGATCTGCACATGGCCGGTCTTCGCCGCGTACTGCTCGATGACCGAAGGCAGGTCCTCGCCGTTCATGGACAGGTGGTACAGGTCCATCAGGAACCTCGCGTTCCCGAGCCCCGTCGCCTCGTTGACCTTGTCCACGATCTCGATCGCCTTGGGCGCGCTCACGATCGGGCACTTCGGCGACTCGGGCTGGTTGAGGGCCTCGATCAGGACGGTCCCGCCGACCCGGCCGACGGCACGGGCCGCGAGGATCAGGTTCTCCAGGGCGAGCGCGTCCTGCTCGGCCGGGTCCACGCCGTCGACGCGGTTGCCGTACAGGGCGTTGAACGTCGTGCAGCCCAGGGACTGGGCGAAGGCGATGGCCACGTCGATGTTGGCGCGGAACCTCTCCGACTCCTCGCCCGGGATCGACAGGGCGCCGCGGTCCGGGCCCGGCAGCTGCCCGGCGTAGAAGTTCAGGCCTGTGAGCTGGACGCCCGCGTCCTCGATCGCCGTCTTCAGGGCGTCGAGCTCGGACTGCTCGGGGGTGGGGGAGTCGACCCAGGGCCACCACAGCTCGACCGCCGTGAAGCCCGCCGCGGCGGCGGCCGCGGGACGCTCCAGGAGCGGGAGTTCCGTGAAGAGGATCGACAGGTTGACGTTGAAGCGCTGGTCTGCGAATCCCACGGGGACGGCGCTCCCTTCCCTGTAATTCCGTATAGCGGAAGTTCGTTTCTGCTGTATGGAAAGATTGCCTGTGGGGGTGGAGGACTGTCAAGAGAGCCCACGAAAAAGTGCCCCCGCGCGATCGCGCGGGGGCACCTGTGAAGGCCTGGTCAGAGGGCGTCGACGCCGCTCACCTTCCAGCCGTCGGAGGTGCGGGTGAGCGTCATCCGCACCCGGTTAAGATCCAGCCGGGGCTCGGGGACCTGGGTGCTCTCGGTCACCTGGTTGACGAAGAGCAGCACGACGGCCCTGTCCGGTGCCGCCGACACGACGGAGACCGCGGGGGCGCCTCCGTCGGAGGGCGTGGCCACGCTCGCCTTCACCACCCCGTGGTACTTCGTCGCGGTCGGCGCGACCACCGTCTTCGTGGTCCTGCCGTACTCGTCGCGGAAGTGCCCGGCCAGCAGGGCACGGGCCCGGGTGAAGTCGCGGTCCAGGTGCCGGTAGTCGTACGACAGCACGACCGGCGCCGCCTTCCGTGCGGCCGCGAGGGCCTCCCCACGGGCCTGCTCCGCCTGCCGCCCCTCCTGGTACCGCCAGCCGAGGAAGGCGGTCGCGACCAGAGCGGCCACGAGCACGGCACCCAGTACCGCGATGAGCCCGCGCCGCCCGGTCCTGCGCGGGGGCCCGCTCTCCTCCGGCCCGCTCTCCTCCGGCCTGCTCTCCACCGGCTCGTTCTCGGACAGGTCGGACTGCTCGGACGACTCGAACGCCTCAGGCTCCGGCGGGTCCTCCCAGCCGTCCGCCGGGGGCTCGACGAGCAGCGTGCGCCCGGGGGAAGCCTCCGCCTGGCGGGCAGCCCGCTCCGGGCGCTCCGGCCGCCCGGCGCGCTTGGCCGCCGCGCGGGCGGCCGCGGTCAGGGTCCGGCGGGCCGGGGAGCCGCTGCCGCGGGTTCGGGAGGTCGGGTTCGCCATGGTGTCTCTCCTCACTGATGGCCTCACCGGCGGGTCAGCCCACGAACGTGACGTCGGAGGTCAGCCACCGGCCGCCGACCCGCGCGAGGTCGAGCTGGAGCCGGTAGGTGCGCGCCTGGCCCTCGGGCGCGGCGGCGTTGGTCACCTTGCTGTCGGCCACGACCAGCACCCGGGCCGAGCGCTTGTCGGACCGCACGATGCCCGCTTCCAGGACCTGCCCCTCGGACACCGACCTGTTCTGCGCGACGAGCTTCGTCAACTGGGCGGTCTGCGCGGCGAACTGCTTCTTGAAGTCGCCGGTGGCGCCCTTCAGCACGTTGCGGCTGTCCCGGTCGTAGTGCCGGTAGTCGAGCGACGTGAAGTTCAGCGCCGACTGGCGGGCCGCCGCCAGGATCTCCTGACGGCGCTGTTCCGCCCCGCGCTGGTCGGCCAGCTTCAGGCCCAGCCAGACGGACAGCACCGTCGTCAGCACGGTCGCCGCGACAAGGCCCGCCGACAGCAGCCTCAAGCGTCCCCCCGTCATGCCATCGGTCCCACGAGCAGCCATTGCCACGACTCCTTTCCGAAGACGGTCTGTTCGCCGCCCGTCGAGCCGATCTCGACGGGCGTTCCGTCCGGGCCGGTCAGGTCACCGGTCTCCGGGTCGTACGGGGCCACGAACGCGGCCTGGTTCGCGCTGTCCGCACCGGTCCTCTCGCCGGGGGCGTTCTGCGCGCCGCGCACCGAGGTCGCGCTGCCGCGCGGCGCGGTGCAGCGGGCCTCGGTGTTCGCCGGGCGCGGACTCGTGTCGGCGGGCTCGCGCCGCGGGGTGCCGTAGCCCCGGGTGCATGCGGGCGGGTCGTCGGCGTTCACGGTCAGCCCGAAGTGGGTGGTGCCGTCGCCGGGGACGACCGTGTAGCTGCCCGCCACGGTGAGCGGGAGCGTGACCAGGGCCTGCTCCACGCCGGGCAGCCGGGCCACGGTGATCTGGCCGCCGCTGATGAGGTTGGCCAGCAGGACCGGCACCTGCGGCCGGGTGGACTTCAGCAGGGAGTCGAGCTCCTGCGTGGCGGGCACCGTATTGCCGATCAGCCGGCGCAGATCACCGTCGCTCGACTTCAACTGCCCGGTGAGCGTGGCCAGATCACGCGAGAACGACTTGATGGCCGAGCCCTGGTCCGCCTGTGTCTTCAGCACCTTCCGTGAGTCCTCGATCAGCGAGACCGTCTGCGGGAGCGATGCGGACGCCGACTCCACCAGGGAGTTGCCGGAGTCGACCAGACGGCTCAGGTTCGGCCCGGTACCGGCGAACGCCTTGCCCAGCTCGTCGACGGTGACCCGGAGATCGTCCTTGCCGACCGAGTTGACCAGCCGGTCGAGGCTCAGGACCAGGTCGGTGACCGGCAGCGGGGTCCGGGTACGGCTGCGCGGGATCGGGCTGCCGTCCATGAGGTACGGCCCGCCCGCCCCGCGCGGCTGGAGGTCGACGTACTGCTCGCCCACCGCCGAACGGTCGCCGATCACCGCGAGCGTGTCGGCCGGGATCCTCGGGGCACCGTCCTCGATCTTCAACGCCACCGACACCCCGGACCCGGTCAGCCGCAGGTCGCCCACGCGGCCCACCGGCACCCCGCGGTAGGTGACCTCCGCGCCGGGGAACACGCCCCCGGACTCGGCGAAGTCGGCGCGCACGGTGTAGCCGCGGCGCAGCACGTCGTCCACCAGCCCCGTGTACCGGGCGCCGACGTACGACACTCCGAGGGCGGTGACGGTCGCGAAGGCGAGCAACTGGGCCCTGACCGTACGTGTGATCACGGCAGTATCCCCTTCAGCATCAGCTCGGCCAGGCCGAGGTCCACCCCGGGAGGCAGGCGACGCGAGCCGTCCCCGGTGTCGTAGGCCGCGGTGCACACCGGCGGACACAGCACGGTGCTGTCGTCGGAGGGCTTCGAGGGCACGGCGGGTACGGAGGGCGCGGACGGGGTGGACGGGAGGGACGGAGTGGCCGGCAGGGACGGCAGGGGGGCGGGCGTGGGGACGCCCGGAAGACGCGGGGTACCTGGCGTCGGGGTGCTCCTGCCCTTGCCGGGCTTGCCGTCGAGGTTGCCGTAGATGCCTGCCAGGTCGAGGTCGGCGGTGATCTTCAGATTGACGTAGTCGCCCTGGACCGCGTCCGTGGCGTTGCGCGGGAACGGATACGTGGTCAGCAGCTCGAGCGAGTCGGGCAGGTCGTCGCCCGCCTTGTTCAGCTCCTGCAGGATGGGCCGCAGACTCCTCAGGTTGGCGACGGTGTCGTCGTGGGAGGCGTTCACCACCTTGGTGCCGGTCGTGCCGAGCTTGGACAGGGCGGTGAGCATCTTCGTCAGGTCGCGGCGCTGGTCGGCGAGGGCCTTCAGGGCCGGCGGCATGGTGTCGACGGCGAGCGCGATCGTCTTCTTCTCCTTCTTCAGCCGCTTGGCGAGCCGGTCGACGCCCTTGAGGGCGCGCACGATCTCGTCCCGCTGGTCGTCGAGGCCGCCGAGGAACGTGTCGAGCTGCTTCAGCAGCGACCTGACCCGGTCCTCACGGCCGTTCAGGGCCTTGTTCAGCTCTACGGTGATCGTCTTCAGCTGGGCCACCCCACCGCCGTTGAGCAGCGCGGACAGGGCCGACAGCACCTCCTCGACCTCCGCGTTGCGGCCGCTGCGGGAGAGCGGGATGCGGTCGCCGTCGCGGAGCCGTCCGACGGGCGGCGTGCCGGCCGGCGCGGACAGGGCCACGTACTTCTCGCCGAGCATGCTGGTCTGTCTCAGGTCGGCGACCGCGTTGCCGGGCAGCTTCACCGAGTCGGCGATCCTGAGCCGCACGCGCGCGTGCCAGCCGTCCAGCTCCACCTTCTCGACCGTGCCCACGGTGACGTCGTTCACCTTCACCGCCGACTGCGGCACCAGGTCCAGTACGTCCCGGAACTCGACGGTGACGTGGTAGGCGTGGCCGTCCGAGGCGGCGCCGCCGGGGAGGGGGACGTCGTACCAGCCGTTGAACTCGCAGCCGGTCAGCAGCAGTGAGCCGACCGCCGTCCAGGCGGCAACCCGCCCCAAGCGCAGCACACTCATGCCCGGGCCCCCAGGATTCCGCCGAGGGTCTTGTCGACCGAGCCCGTCACCGCCGGGGCCGACGGCACCTCGGGCAGGGAGCCGAAGAGCTTCTTCAGGTCCGTGCAGTCGGGGTTCTTGCCGCCCTCGTCCCCGGTCGTCCTCAGGATCGAGCAGAGCAGCGAGGCCGGGTCCTGGGAGGTCTGTGCGTTGTTGCGGGTGTCGAGGGTGCCGGCCGCGGGGTTGTAGGCGTTCTGCAGGTTCGACAGGCCGGTGGGCGCGACGGTCAACAGCTCCTCCAGTGCGGCCCGTTGGGTGACGAGCACCTTGGTGACCTTGGCCAGGCCCCGTACGTCCGAGGTCAGCGCCTTCTTGTTGCCCTTGACGAAGCCGGACACGTCACCGAGGGCGGCGGCCAGGTACTTCAGCGCGGCCGCGAGATCCTTGCGCTCCCCGGCCAGCTGCCCGGCCACGTCGGCGAGGTCGGCGTCGAAGGACCGCACCCCGGTGTCGTCCGCCGCCAGCGCGGCCGTGAACACCTGCAGGTTCCGCACGGTCCCGAACAGGTCGCCACGCCCGTCGGACAGCGTGGTGACGGCCTGGGAGAGGTCCCCGACCGTCCGGTTGAGGTTCTCGCCCTGCCCCCGGAGGTTGTCGGCGCTCACCCCGAGCAGCCGGGACAGCGAACCCTTCTTGTTGGCGCCGTCCGGGCCGAGCGCCACCGCGGTGGTGTGCAGGCTGTCGAAGATCCGGTCCAGCTCGACGGGGACGGCCGTACGGGACTCGGGGATGACGTCGCCGTCCCGCAGCTCGGGTCCCTTCCGGTACACGGGCAGCAGCTGCACATAACGGTCGCTGACCACCGAGGAGTTGATGATCGCGGCCTGCGCGTTCGCGGGCACCCTGCGGCCCCGGTCGTACTCCAGCTCCACCCGCACCCGGCCGCCCTCCGGCGTGATCTTCCTGACCTCGCCGATGCGGACACCGAGGACGCGGACGTCCGAGCCGGGGTAGATGCCGACGGTGCGCGGGAAGTACGCCGTGACCCGGACGGGGTCGGGGCCGGGCCACAGGACGACGGCGAGGCCCGCGACGACCGCGAGCGCGGTGAACAGGGCGAGGAGTCTGCGGGTCATCGGGTGCCTCCCGTCCGTGGCGTGACCGGGGCGGCGACCAGGTTCTGGACGTAGGAGTCGAACCAGCGGCCGTTGCCGAGGGTGTTGGTGAAGAGCCGCACGTACGGCGCGAGGAGCTTGACGCTGCGGTCGAGGCTCGCCTGGTTGCGGTCGAGCATGGTCACGAAGGTGTCGAGGTTCTTCAGGGCCGGCCCGATCTGCCTGCCGTTGTCGTCGACCAGGCCGGAGAGCTGGATGCCCAGCAGCGCGGAACTCTTGAGCAGCCGGTGAATGGCCGCGCGCCGCCTGCCGATCTCCTTGAACAGTGCGTCGCCGTCCTTCACCAGTGCGGAGAAGTCCTTCGTGTGGCCGGCCAGCACCTTGGTGACCCCGTTCGCGTGGTCGAGGAGCCCGCGCAGCGCCTTGTCACGGGAGGCGACGGTCCGGGAGATCCGCGACAGTCCCTTGATCGACGCCCGCACCTCCGCGGGAGAGTCCTGGAACGTGACGGAGATGGTGTCCAGCGCCTTCGCGAGCCGGTCCGTGTCGACCTCCTCGGTGGTGGTCGTGAGGTCGCTGAAGGCCTGGACGACGTCGTACGCCGACACCGTCCGCCCGATCGGGATCTCGCTGCCCGGCGTCAACTGCCCGGGCCCCTTGGGGGAGAGGGCCAGGTACTTCGCGCCGAGGATCGTCCTGACCCGGATCGACGCGCCCGTGTCGGTGCCGAACGCCGGGTGTCCCTTCACCTTGAAGGTGACCTTGACGTGGTCGCCGTCCAGGCCGACGTCCTCCACCTTGCCGACCTTGACCCCGGCGATCCGTACCTCGTCGCCCGGCTTGAGCCCGCCCGCCTCCGAGAAGGCCGCGCTGTACGTGTCGCCGCCGCCGATCAGCGGCAGGCTGTCGGCGTTGAAGGCGGCGACGGTGAGCAGCGCGAGGACGGTGAGGCCGACGGCGCCCACGACGACTGGATTGCGCTCGCGGAAGGGCTTCAGCCGAGGGCGCCTCAACCGGATCCTGGGCAGCCTCGGCGGCAGGACGCGCACCTTCACCAGGGGCTGGGGGCGGGTCCTGCGCTTGGGCAGCCGGGGGAGGAGCCTCGGCAGCTTCGGTGGCAGGACGCGCACCTTCACCAGGGGCTGGGGGCGGGTCCTGCGCTTGGGCAGCCGGGGGAGGAGCCTCGGCAGCTTCGGTGGCAGGACCCGTACCTTCACCAGGGGCTCCGGGCGACGCTGCCGTGGGACGCGCTTGCTCATCCGCCGCACCTCGCCTGTGCCACGTGCAGCTCCGGGCTGATCACCTGCTTCGTCTTCGGCAGCACGATCCGGCCGTCGAAGTCGCAGAGGTAGAAGTTGAACCACGAGCCGTAGGACGCCGTCCCGGTCAGCTTGTTGAGCTTGTTCGGCAGCCGTTTCAGGACGCCCTCCACGGTGGTCTGGTTGTCGTTCAGCGTTCCGGTGAGATCGCCGAGGCCGGCGATGTCGTCCTTCAGCGGCGGACGCGCGTCCTTCAGCAGCCCCGCCGTGACGTCCGTGAGATCGCCGATGCTCACCAGGGACTCCCCGATGGGCTTGCGGTCGGCGGACAGGCCCGAGACCACCCGGCGCAGCTGCGTGAGCAGCCCGGAGAAGCGGGAGCCGCGCTTGTCGAGCGTCCCCAGGACGGTGTTGAGGTTGTCGATCACCGAGCCGATCAGCCGGTCGCGGTCGGCGAGGGTCGTGGTGAGCGAGGCCGTGTGCGCGAGCAGGCTGTTCACCGTGCCGCCCTCGCCCTGGAGGGTCTGGACGATCTCGGTGGCGAGCTGGTTGACGTCGTTCGGGCTGAGCGCCGCGAACAGCGGCTTGAAGCCGTTCAGCAGGGCGTTGAGGTCCAGCGCCGGCTGGGTCCGGGACAGCGGGATGGTGCCTCCGGGCCGCAGCCGGCTGCTGACGTCGCCGGTGCCCTCGGTCAGTGCGATGTACCGCTGCCCGACGAGGTTGCGGTAGCGGACGACCGCGTGGGTGCCGGCGAGCAACGGCCGGTCGGCGGTGACGGTGAACGTGACCTCGGCCAGGGTCCGGTCCTCGATCCGGATGCCCTCGACCTCCCCGACCCGCACTCCGGCCACCCGGATGTCGTCGCCGGTCTCCAGCCCGGTGACGTCGGAGAACACCGCGTGGTAGGTGTCCTTCGGGGTGAAGGAGATGTTGACGATGGTGGCGGCGAGCAACGCCGTCGCCGCGCTGGTGACCAGCGCGAACAGGCTGAATTTGATCAGTGGGCCGGCGGTCTGCCGGGCTCCTGCCCTGCTCATGCGACACTCACCGCCGTTCCGCGCGCGAGCGGCCCGAACAGCAGGGTCGCCACGGGCGGCACCTGGTCCGCGGGGACGCCCATGACGGGGGCCACGAGCGAGCCGACGGCCCGCTGCTCGGCCGCGGTGGCGGACACGTTGACACCTCCGGGGAGTGGGCCGCCCGAACTCCGGGCGGACGTACCGTCGTCGAGACGGGGCTTCGGCCCGGGCACCTGCGGGTGCGGCAGGCCACGGCAGTCCGGGCCGGAGTGCTCGCCGTACACCGGCTCCTCACCGGGCCGGTACGCCCCCTGCGGCCGTACGACCTCGAGGGTGATCCGCATCTCCCCGCCCCGGAACGCGTCCTCCGATGCCTTCTCCTGCCGGACCAAACCCTGGAACAGGCACGGGTACTCGGGGGAGTAGCGGGCGAAGAGTTCCAGCGTGGGGCGGGAGACCCGGCCCAGGGTGATCAGCCGGTCGCCGTTCTCGGCGAGGAAGTCGTCGGCCGTGCCCGCCACGGCGGCGGTCGAGCGGAGTCCTGCTGCCAGCTGGTCCTGCTTCGCCACGATCGTCCGGCTGGTGGTGACCGTGTTGCGCAGGATCCGCATCAGGTCGGGCGCGGCGTCGCCGTACACCTCGGCGACGTCCGCGAACCGCGAGATGTCCTCCTTGAGGGAGGGCAGGTGCGGGTTGAGGCGGCGCAGATAGCCCTCGACCCGGGTGAGGTTGTCACCGATCCGGTCGCCGCGGCCCTCCAGCGCGGTGGCGAACGCCGAGAGGGTGGCGTTGAGTTCACCCGGCCGGACGGTCCGCAGCAGCGGCAGCAGGTCGTTCATCAGCTGCTGCACCTCGATGCCCACCCTCGTACGGTCCTGGGTGATGACGTCCCCGGCGCGGATGGGCCGAGCCGAGGAGCGAGGGGGAGCCACGAGGTCGACGTACTTCTCGCCGAACAGCGTCTTGGGCAGCAGCCGCGCGTGCACGTCGACGGGGATGTACGTGGCGTACTGCGGCTTGAGCGCGATGTCGAGCGTCGCCTTCGTGCCGTCGGCGTGCACCTCGCGCACCTCCCCGACCAGCACCCCGCGCAGCTTGACGTCGGCGCGCGGATCGAGCTGGTTGCCGAGGCTGTCGGCCTCCAGGGTGATCGGTACGACGGACGTGAACGCCTGCCGGTAGACGGCCACCGCGAGCGACAGCAGCGACGCGAGTACGGCGATGAACGCGATGCCGTACAGCCTGAGTCTCAGCGCTCTCACCGGCCTCACCCCGAGATCCGTACGGTCGTGTTGGCGCCCCAGATCGCGAGGCTCAGGAAGAAGTCCAGGACGTTGATGGCGACGATGGACGTACGCACCGCCCGGCCCACCGCGACGCCGACGCCCGCCGGGCCGCCGCTCGCGTGGTAGCCGTAGTAGCAGTGCACGAGGATGATCAGCACCGCGAAGACGATCACCTTGCCGAAGGACCACAGGACGTCCACCGGCGGCAGGTACTGCTGGAAGTAGTGGTCGTAGGTGCCGGTCGACTGCCCGTAGTAGCCGGTGGTGATGGTGCGGGCGGCGAGATACGAGGACAGCAGCCCGATCACGTACAGCGGGATCACCGCGACGAAGCCGGCGATCATGCGGGTCGTCACCAGGAACGGCACCGACGGGACGCCCATCACCTCCAGCGCGTCGGTCTCCTCGCTGATCCGCATCGCACCGAGCTGCGCGGTGAACCCGGCGCCGACCGTCGCGGACAGGGCGAGTCCGGCCACCAGCGGGGCGATCTCCCGGGTGTTGAAGTACGCCGACAGGAACGCCACGAAGTTGGAGGTCCCGAGCTGGTTCAGGGCCGCGTAGCCCTGGAGGCCGACCTCGGTACCGGTGAAGAAGGACAGGAAGGCGATCACGCCGACCGTGCCGCCGACGACGGCGAGCGCACCGCGCCCGAAGCTGACCTCGGCGAGCAGCCGCAGGATCTCCTTCTTGTAGCGGCGCAGGGTGCGGCCGGTCCACGCGAGCGAGCGGCCGTAGAAGGACAGTTGGGTGCCGAGCTCTTCGAGGGAGCGCAAGGGGCGCTCGAGGACTTTTCGCGGTCTCATCGGCTAACCCCTCTGCGGGACGACCTGGAAGTACACGGCGGTCATCACGAAGTTGGTCACGAACAGCAACATGAAGGTGATCACCACGGACTGGTTGACGGCATCGCCGACGCCCTTCGGCCCGCCCTTCGCCGTCAGTCCCTTGTACGAGGCGACGATCGCCGCGATGGCCCCGAACACCAGAGCCTTGATCTCGGCCGCCCACAGGTCGGACAGCTGGGCGAGGGTGGTGAAGGACGCCAGGTAGGCGCCGGGTGTGCCGTGCTGGAGGATGACGTTGAAGAAATAGCCGCCCGCGACGCCGACGACCGAGACGAGGCCGTTGAGGAGCACGGCCACGACCATCGACGCGAGCACACGCGGCACGACGAGCCGGTGGATCGGGTCGATGCCGAGCACCTGCATGGCGTCGATCTCGTCCCGGATCTTGCGCGCCCCCAGGTCCGCGCAGATCGCCGTACCGCCCGCGCCCGCGATCAGCAGCGCGGTGACGATCGGCGAGGCCTCGCGCAGCACCGCGAGCACGGACGCGGCACCGGAGAACGACTGCGCGCCCAGCTGCCTGGTCAGGCTGCCGATCTGCAGCGCGATGACCGCCCCGAAGGGGATCGAGACCAGAGCCGTCGGCAGGATCGTCACGCTCGCCACGAACCACGCCTGCTGGATGAACTCCCGTGCCTGGAAAGGTCGTCGGGGCAGAGCGCGGACGACGTCCAGCGCCATCGCGAACAGGTTGCCGGAGTGCCTGAGCGCACCCGTCGGGGAGAGGCTCATCCGCCCGTCACCCCCGTCCCGTGCAGCTCGGCCTCCCGTCTCGCGATCGCCTCCCAGCGGGGCGGGCGGGTGATGCCCGGGCTCGGCAGCAGGCGGGGGGTCGGGTCCTCGGCCGAGCCGCCCTCGTCGATCTGGGCCAGCTCCTGCTCGACCAGGGCCGCGTCCTTCTCCTCCGCCATGCCGATCGGCCCCTGCATCCGGCCGTTCAGGAACTGCCGTACGACCGGCTCGTCACTGGCCAGCAGCCGCTCGCGGGGTCCGAACATCACCAGCTCGCGCCGGAACAGCAGCCCGATGTTGTCGGGCACCTGCCGGGCGGAGGCGATGTCGTGGGTGACGATCAGGAAGGTCGCGTCGATCTGTGCGTTGAGGTCGACGATGAGCTGGTTGAGATACGCCACGCGCACCGGGTCCAGGCCCGAGTCCGGCTCGTCGAACAGGATGATCTCCGGGTCGAGGACCAGGGCGCGGGCGAGCCCGGCCCGCTTGCGCATACCGCCGGAGATCTCGCCGGGCAGCTTTCCCTCGGCGCCGAGCAGCCCGACCATCTCCATCTTCTCGAGGACGATGCGCTTGATCTCGCTCTCGGACTTGCGGGTGTGCTCGCGCAGCGGGAAGGCGATGTTGTCGTACAGGTCCATCGAGCCGAACAGTGCGCCGTCCTGGAACAGCACACCGAACAGCTTCCGCACCTCGTACAGGTCGCGTTCGCGCAGGCGGGTGACGTCCCGGCCCGCGACCTTCACCGAGCCCCGCTCCGGCTTCAGCAGCCCGACGAGCGTCTTGAGGAACACCGACTTGCCCGTCCCCGAGGGGCCGAGCAGTACCGAGACCTCCCCGGCGGGCAGCGTCAGCGAGACGTCCTCCCAGATGACCTGGTGACCGAAGGACTTGGTCAGCCCTTCCACACAGATCTCGACACCCATCCGGTTCCACCCTTCGCCCGTGGAGCAGCTGCGACATCTGCTCTACGGGGCGGGGCGGGGCGTCCGTCGCGGCGACCGGGAAGTTTTTTTTCGGACGCGTTTACGGCGTGCTACGGCAGCTTGACCTGCTGCGGCAGCGTGGCGCGCGCCGGCAGCTTCACGGAAGGCACGCTCGGCGTGGGAACGGGGAGGGAAACGGAGGGGAGGGACGGCGCCGTGGGGAGCGGCGGCACCGACGGCACCGCGGACTCCGTCGGCAGCTCCGGAAGCGAAGGTGAGGAGACCTCCGGCAGGGGCGGCACGGCGAGCGGTACGGCGGGTCCGCCGGAGGGCGGTCGGGTCGTTGCCCGAGTCGGGGCCGCCGACGGCCTGTGCGTCCTGGGAGCGCGCGCCTGCCCGGTGCTGTCGGTGCTGTCGCTGCTGTCGGCCACCCGCGCCCCGCTGGACACGGCCGGCCGCGGCACGGGACCGCCGCCGTCTCCGCCCGCGTGGAGCGCGTACGGCAGCACGAATCCCGCGACCGCCAGGGTCGCCGCCGTCGAGGTGACCGCGACCGCCTGGGCCTTGCCGCCCCCGCGCAGCCGCCCGCGCCCGACCAGGAACAGGGCGAGCCCGAGCGTGCCGGCCAGCGAGGCGCGCAGCGTCCGCCGGGCGCGGGCGAGCAGCGACTCGACGGTCCGGTAGCTGAGGCCCATCCGCACCGCGACCTGGCTCACGTCGAGGTCCTCGGACTTCAGTCGCAGCGCCTCCGCCTGCCGGGCGGGCAGCTCCCCGCTGCGCACGGCGAGCCACTTCGCCTCGGCCCGGTCGCACACCACCTCCTCGACCGGCACCGGCCCCGGCGCGACGAGCGTGGGTCGGCTGCCCACCTCGGCCTCGCGGTTGACCTGCCGGTACCGGTCGACGCACAACCGCATGGTCACCGTCGTCAGCCAGGCGCCGAGCCGCTCGTCGTCGAGGTCCGGGCGCTCCGCAGCGCGCAGCATCGCCTCGTGCACGGCGTCCTCGGCGTCCTCAAGGCTCATCGAGCGGCGCCGGGCCACCTTGAGCAACTGCTCACGATGGCTCCACATGTGCTGCCAGCGCTCGTCGGCGGCCGCTGTGTCCGCAGGCATTTCCGTCGCCATGAGGGCCCCTTCGCGCTCACCCGCCGGTCCGGTGCTCCCGGCGGGTGGCGACATTACCGCCGGGTATCCGCGGTTGTGGAGGGGTCGACGCCCATCGTGTTCCAGCTGTTGCCAGAGGTCAGCGGCCCGGCATCGGGCAGCACGCCGCCGGGCAGGGTGAGGGTCGGCTCGGGGACGGGGACCTGCGGCGTCCCGGGTTCCTCGGGGGCGGCGGTAGTGGGAGACGGGGCGGGGGAGGGCGAGGCGGGTGGTGCCGACGGCGTGCGCGAAGGGCCCGGGCGGCCCGGCCTCCGGTCGTCCGACGGCTTCGGCGAGGGTTTCGGGGCCTTCGGGCGGGACGGCTTCGGCCGGTCCCCGGACTCGGCGGGCGCGTCCGGCACCACCCGGTGTCCCGTCAGGTAGTACGCGTACCAGGCCCTGACCGTGCGCAGATAGGCGTCCGAGTGGTTGTAGCCGAGGATCGCCCGGTCCAGGTCGGCGGGGTTCGACAGGTCCCGGCCGGCCGCGCACAGGTAGCGGCCGGCGGCGAGAGCGGCGTCGTAGACGTTGTCCGGGTCCGCGCGCCCGTCGCCGTTGCCGTCCGCGCCCCAGCGGGCCCAGGTCGACGGGATGAACTGCATCGGGCCGACCGCGCGGTCGTACACCGCGTCCCCGTCGTAGGCGCCGCCGTCGGTGTCCGCCACGACGGCGAAGGCGCCGCCGGTCAGCCGGGGACCGAGGATGGGCGTCACGGTCGTACCGTCCGGGGTCACCCGGCCGCCCCGTGCCTGTCCGGACTCCACCTGGCCGATCGCGGCCAGCAGCTGCCAGCGCAGCCGGCAGCCGGGCGCGGTGCGCGCCAGCTCCTCCTCGGCACGCCGGTACGCGGCGAACACCGTCGCGGGCAGGGCGCCGCCCGTCACGACTTGGGCCGAGGCCCGCCCAGGGGTGCGCAGCGGGGGCAGACCGGTGCGGTAGGGCGCGTCACCGGACACGCTCGGTCCCTGCTCGGCGGCGGGTGCCGTCTGCCGCGCGGGCTCCGTGGCCTGCGCCGGGGCCGCCCCCGGCGCCTGCGACGCGGTCAGCGCGGCCATCGCCGCCGCCGTGATCGCCGAACCCCTGGCACCCCGCAACGCTCCTTTGAGCTCACGCGCTGTCATTGTCCCGTCCCCTCCCTGCATGGACCCGTCGTCCGCTCTACGCGGCCGGACGGCCGGTCCGTCGCACGGAGTGGGAAGGAGTGGGAGGAGTGGGAGCCGGGGGGGGGCAACTGGAGGACTCGGAGGGACTGCCGGAAGAACGATGCCGCGCGCTAGGTTGAGCCCGTGCGATTGAGAGTGGAGTTCACGACCGAGCCCTTCGACCTGGACGAGGCGCCCGCGCATGCGCTGGCGGCCCGCGAGGTGATCGAGGCCGCGGAGCTGGACGCGGTGGACGTCGGTCCGTTCGGCAACACGGCGGAGGGCGGCGCCGGCGCGGTGCTGGCCGCCGTGGACGCGCTGCTGCGCAGGTCCCTGGAAGCCGGTGCCACCCGGATCTCGCTGCAGGTCAACGTGATCGGAGCGGGGGAATGACCGGCACCGGCGACGAGCCCTTCATCACGGCTGTGAAACCGCTGGTCGACGCCATGGGCGGGGAGATGATCCCGCCCGACGAGGCCGGCCCCGAGGACGTCGTCCTCGCCTGGGAGGGCGTCGACGTCGTCGCCGTACGCCTGCCCCAGCTCGCGGACTCCCTCGACCACATCCTGGCCGCCATGGAGCGCCGGGAGGGCCGCCCGCTGGCCGACCTGGACCGCAAGGCGAAACAGGAGGTCGTCCGGATACTGGAGGCACGCGGCGCCTTCGCCGTGCGGCACGGCGTGGAAACCGTGGCCGGCGCGCTCGGGGTGAGCCGCTTCACCGTCTACAACTACCTCAACCGGGAGAAGGGTGCCTGAGCCGGCGCCACGGGATCCGTAGCGTTGCGGCCGAATTTTCAACAAAGTGTTGACGTCGTGTTTCGGAGGGCGTTAGCTGTTCGCAGCCCGTTCAGCACGAAGGCCGAATCCGGCCACGGAGGCTCCCGTGACTTCGACTTCCACGCCCCCGGGCCTGGCCCGGTTCAACGACCTGGAGGAGCGCGAGGCCCTCGCCGCCCTCCACGAGGCGTGCGCCTCCACCGAGTGGGCCCGGCGACTGCTCGCCGTCCGCCCCTACGCCACCCCCGAGGCGCTCTACGCCGCCAGTGACGCCGCCATGGCCGAGCTCGGCACCGCGGACCTGGCGGAGGCGATGGCCGGGCATCCGCCGATCGGGCGTCCCAGGCCCGGGGACCCGACCTCCGCACGGGAGCAGGCCGGCATGGCCGGCGCCGCCGAGGAACTCAAGGCCGAGATGCTCGAACTCAACCTCGCCTACCAGGAGAAGTTCGGCCATGTGTTCCTGATCTGCGCCACCGGCCGGACCGGCGAGCAGATGCGCGACGCGGTCAAGGAGCGGATCGGGAACTCGCCGGAGCAGGAGAGGGAGATCGTCCGCACCGAGCTGGGCAAGATCAACCGCATCCGACTGGCCCGACTCGTCGAAGAGGACGCCTGACACCATGAGCACCAGCACCACCGCCTCCGTGTCCACCCACATCCTGGACACCTCGATCGGCCGCCCCGCCGAGGGCGTCGCCGTCCAGCTCGCCGCCCGTAGTGGCCGGGACGCGAACTGGCAGGCACTCGGCGGCAGCGCGACCGACGCCGACGGCCGGTGCAAGGACCTGCCGGCACTGCCGGAGGGCACCACCCACGTACGGCTCGACTTCGCCGTCGAACCGTATTTCGAGAAAAAGCAAGCCGATGCGCAGCAGGACGCCCCCGCGAATCGGGACAGCGGTGCCGTGTTCTTCCCCGAGGTGGCGATCACCTTCGCCGTGAAGCCCGGGGAGCACTACCACGTACCGCTGCTGCTCAACCCGTTCGGCTACTCCGTTTACCGAGGGAGCTAGCAGAAATGCCCACGATCCTGGGACAGAACCAGTACGGCAAGGCCGAGAACCGAGTCGTAAAGATCACGCGGGACGGCGCCACCCACCACATCAAGGACCTCAACGTCTCCGTCGCGCTGAGCGGCGACATGGAAGAGGTCCACTACTCCGGCTCCAACGCCAACGTACTGCCGACCGACACCACCAAGAACACGGTGTACGCGAAGGCCAAGGAACACGGCATCGAGTCCGCCGAGCAGTTCGGCATCCACCTCGCCCGCCACTTCGTCACCACGCAGGAACCGATCCACCGCGCCCGGATCCGGATCGAGGAGTACGCCTGGGAGCGGATCGAGACCTCCGACGCCAACTCCAAGTTCATCGGCGCGGACGAGGTCAAGCACTCCTTCGTCCGCAAGGGCCAGGAGACCCGCGTCACCCAGGTCACCTACGACGGCGAGAAGTGGGAGGTCGTCTCCGGCCTGAAGGACCTGGTCGTGATGAACTCGACGAACTCGGAGTTCTGGGGTTACGTCAAGGACAAGTACACCACCCTGCAGGAGGCGTACGACCGCATCCTGGCGACCCAGGTCTCCGGTCGCTGGCGGTTCAACTGGACCGACGACGAGCAGAAGATGCCCAACTGGGAGAAGTCCTACGAGCAGGTCAAGAAGCACATGCTCCAGGCCTTCGCCGAGACCTACTCCCTCTCCCTGCAGCAGACGCTGTACCAGATGGGCGCGCGCATCATCAACAACCGCAGCGAGATCGACGAGGTCCGCTTCTCGCTCCCGAACAAGCACCACTTCCTGGTCGATCTGGAGCCCTTCGGGCTCAAGAACGACAACGAGGTCTACTTCGCCGCCGACCGGCCCTACGGCCTGATCGAGGCGACGATTCTCCGGGACGGCTGTGAGCCGCAGATCCCGGTGGACCTCACCAACCTCTGACGCGGGACGCGTGTCCCCGGACCCGCCCACCGGGCCGGGGGCACGCCACACCGGAGGGAACACCATGGCACAGCCTGCGAAGGGGTCGGCCCACATCCCTTGTTCCACCCCGCCGGCGCACACCGAGGAGCTGCCCGAGGCGGGCCCGGCCGACAGCTCCACCATCATCCCGGTCGCCGTGGCGCTCGGCGCCGGCATCATCACGCCGGCCGCACCGGCCTTCTGCGCCGGCTTCCCGGCCTGGGCGCGGACCGTGCTCGACTCCGGCATCAGCGCCGGCGCGCTCGCCGCGGTCCTGCCCAATTTGTTCTTCCACCATCTCGGCACCCGGAGCGGCGGCCCCGCTCCGGCACTCAAATCCTCCTAGGGTCCTGCCGTGCCCTCCCCGTGGACACTCCCCCTCCACGGACCGCCACTGAAAGACAAGGAAGCACGATGGCATCATCGGCAGCCCAGCGTATTGTCATCGAGAACTGCGCGATCGCGACCGTGGACGCGGGCGACACCGAGTACGCCTCCGGACACCTCGTCCTCGCCGGCAACCGCATCGAGGCAGTCGGCGCGGGCCAGGCCCCCGAAGGCCTTGAGAACGTAGTGCGCCGGATCGACGCGAGCGGCCATCTGGCCACGCCCGGTCTGGTCAACACCCACCACCACTTCTACCAGTGGATCAGCCGGGGCCTGGCCACCGACCACAACCTGTTCAACTGGCTCGTCGCGCTCTACCCCACCTGGGCGCGCATCGACGAGCAGATGACGTACGCGGCCGCGCAGGGTTCCCTCGCCATGATGGCCCGCGGCGGTGTCACCACCGCCATGGACCACCACTACGTCTTCCCGCACGGCTCCGGCGACCTGTCCGGCTCGATCATCCGGGCCGCCGCCGAGATGGGCGTCCGCTTCACGCTGGCCCGCGGCTCGATGGACCGCAGCGAGAAGGACGGCGGCCTGCCGCCGGACTTCGCCGTGGAGACGCTGGAGGGCGCCCTCGCGGCGACCGAGGAGACGGTGAGGAAGCATCACGACGCCTCCTTCGACGCGATGACCCAGGTGGCCGTGGCCCCCTGCTCCCCGTTCTCGGTGTCGACCGAACTCCTCAAGCAGGGCGCCGAGTTGGCGCGCCGACTGGGCGTACGGCTGCACACCCACGGCTCGGAGACCATGGAGGAGGAGAAGTTCTGCCACGAGCTGTTCGGCATGGGTCCGACCGACTACTTCGAGTCCACCGGGTGGCTCGGCGAGGACGTGTGGATGGCGCACTGCGTCCACATGAACGACTCCGACATCGCCGCGTTCGCCCGGACCAAGACCGGTGTGGCCCACTGCCCGTCCTCCAACGCCCGCCTCGCGGCCGGCATCGCCCGCGTCCCCGACATGCTGAAGTCCGGCGTCCCGGTCGGCCTCGGCGTCGACGGCACCGCGTCCAACGAGTCCGGCGAACTCCACACCGAGCTGCGCAACGCCCTGCTGATCAACCGCCTCGGCGCCCACCGCGAGGCCGCGCTGAACGCCCGTCAGGCGTTGCGGCTCGGCACCTACGGCGGCGCGCAGGTCCTCGGCCGGGCCGACCAGATCGGCTCGCTGGAGCCGGGCAAGCTGGCCGACGTGGTGCTGTGGAGGATGGACACCCTCGCCCACGCCTCCATCGCCGACCCGGTGATCGCGCTGGTCTTCGGCGCGGCGGCCCCGGTCACCGCGTCCTTCGTCAACGGCGAGCAGATCGTGGAGAACGGCCGCCTGACCACCGTCGACGAGGACGCCATCGCCCGCACCACCCGCGAGGAGGCCCAGCGCCTCGCCCGGATCAGCGCCCAGGCCTGATCCCCACCCACACGCCGGTGGGCCGGCCCAGCCTACGCCCGGCCCACCGGACACTTCGGCGAAGCCGCGGGGTACGCCGAAACTCTGGCGACCGCAGCCGGCGGCCCGCCGGCAAACCTGGTGGTCGCCCCGTACGGGCGGCTCGCCGAAGAGCTCGGCAACCGGCCCCGCGGCCGGCTTGCCAGAAGCCCCGGCGCTCGACCTGCAAGGGCCGGCCGCCGGAGCACCGGGCAGGCCGGACCATGCGGCCGGTCTGTCGGAGGACTTGGCGGTCGCCCCGCGTGGGCGGTCGCCGGAGGTTTCGGCAGGTTGGCTGATGTGGCCGGTCTGTCGGAGGACTTGGCGGTCGCCTCTCGCGGGTGGCGCGCCAGGAGGCTTGGCGGTCGCCCCTCGCGGGTGACTCGTCAGGAGACTCGGCAGGTCGCCCCGTACGGGCGGTGTGCCGGAAGACGCGGCGGGCGCTCTGTGCGGGCGTTCGCCGGAGGTCTCGGCAGGTTGCCCCGTACGGGCGGTGTGCCGGAACGCTCCGGTCGGGAGGGACGGCTCCCGGCCGGGGTCCGTGGACCCGAGCGGGGTCCACGGCAGCCGTCTCCGGGGCGCGTGTGCACGCACGCGCCCCGGAACGGTCACCGCTCGGCCCGCTCAAGCAGCACCCCGTCCCGGTCCCGCACGACCACACGCACCACCTCCATGAAACCCACGTCGACCCACGTCGACGGCGACGTGTCACCCGACCGGAGGAGCCGCCGTGGCCGCCCACCCTGTTGACGAGAAACTCCCCGCCCTCAAAATGGCGACCAGTGGCCTGCAGCACGTGGCCGCCATGTACGCGGGAGTCGTCGCCCCACCCCTGATCGTCGGCGCGGCCGTAGGCCTGTCCGGCAAAGACCTCACCTTCCTCACCGGAGCCTGCCTGTTCACCGCCGGGCTCGCCACCTTCCTGCAGACCCTCGGCTTCTGGAAGATCGGCGCCCGCCTGCCCTTCGTCAACGGCGTGACCTTCGCCGGCGTCGCCCCCATGACGGCGATCGTGGCGTCCGCCGAGGACAAGTCCGACGCCCTGCCGATGATCTTCGGCGCGGTCATCGTCGCCGGCCTGCTCGGCTTCATAGCGGCCCCGTTCTTCAGCAGGGCGATCCGCTTCTTCCCGCCCGTCGTGACCGGCTCGGTCATCACCCTGATCGGCGTCTCCCTGCTCCCGGTCGCGTTCGGCTGGGCCCAGGGACCGAACCCCGCCGCGCACGACTACGGCTCGACCACCAACCTCACCCTGGCCGCCGTCACCCTCCTGATCGTCCTGCTGCTGCGCCGTTTCACCCGCGGTTTCGTCAAGCAGATCGCGGTCCTGCTCGGCCTGGTCATCGGCACGCTCATCGCGATCCCCTTCGGCGTCACCGACTTCAGCCCCGTCGCGCACTCCGCCGTCGTCGGCTTCCCGACCCCCTTCCACTTCGGCGCCCCCACCTTCCACCTCGCGGCGATCCTGTCGATGTGCGTGGTGATGGTCGTCTCCATGACGGAGTCCACCGCCGACATGCTGGCGCTCGGCGAGATCGTCGAACGCCCCGCGGACGAGAAGGTCATCGCGGCCGGCCTGCGCGCCGACACCCTGGGCTCCGCTCTCAGCCCGCTGTTCAACGGCTTCATGTGCAGCGCCTTCGCCCAGAACATCGGCCTCGTCGCCATGACGAGGATCCGCAGCCGCTTCGTCGTCGCCGTCGGCGGCGGCTTCCTCGTCCTGATGGGCCTGTGCCCGATGGCCGCCTCCCTCATCGCGGTCGTCCCCCGCCCGGTCCTCGGCGGCGCCGGTGTCGTCCTGTTCGGGTCGGTCGCCGCGAGCGGCATCCAGACCCTGGTCCGGGCCGGCCTGGAGAAGGACAACAACGTCCTGATCGTCGCCGTCTCCCTCGCGGTCGGCATCATCCCGATCACCGTGCCGGACTTCTACCACGGCTTCCCCGACACCGCGAGGATCGTCCTGGACTCCGGCATCTCCACCGGCTGTGTCGCGGCCGTCGTCCTCAACCTCCTCTTCAACCACATAGGCAAGGGCACGGAGGCCGAGGACGTCACGCACCCGATGGAGGCGGGGCAGGAACTCACGCCCGCCCACTGAACACCGCTGAACTCTCGCGCGGGGCACGGCGATCGCCGTGCCCCGCACGGGCGCGTACGGCAGTCTTGGGCCATGAACGAGTCCGGCCGTGTCGAGGCCTTCAGCGACGGGGTGTTCGCCATCGCCATCACCCTGCTCGTCCTGGACATCAAGGTGCCTGGGACCGGTGACCACGGGGGCCTGTGGCACGCGATCGGCGCGCAGTGGCCGTCGTACGCCGCCTATGTGGTCAGCTTCCTGGTCATCGGCATCATGTGGGTCAACCATCACCAGCTGTTCAGCTATGTCGCCCGCGTCGACCGGCAGCTGATGTTCCTGAACCTGCTGGTGCTGATGGTCGTGGCCATTGTGCCCTGGCCGACCGCCATGCTCGCCGAGTACCTGCGCGAGGACGCCGCCTCGCACGCGGCGGCCGCGGTCTACAGCCTGGTCATGGTCGCCATGGCCCTCACCTTCCAGGCCCTGTGGTGGCACCTCACCCGCACCGGCCACCTCTTCGACGCGCGCGTGGACACCGCGGCGGCCCGGGCGACCCGGGCCCGCTTCGCCCTGGGCTCCCTCGGCTACCCGGTCACGGTGGGCCTGGCCTTCGTCTCGGCCCCGCTCACCCTGGCCGCGCACGGCCTGCTCGCCCTCTACTACGGCTTCAATCAGGTGCCGGTGCCACTCCGCCGGGACCGGGCCACGCCATGAGGTTCGCCAGCAGCTCCGCCTGCTCGATCGCGTCGTCCAGGGCGTGATGCGTGTGCCGGCGCCGGGAGAGGAGGTGCCGGGGCATCGTGCCCTTGGCCACCGCCCGCAGCGGCAGCCCGGCCTTGGCGGCGTAGAGCGTCTTCATGTCCAGGCAGCCGGAGTGCCCGAAGGGGCTCTCTCCGGTGAACCTGCTCAGATACCAGTACAGGAACGTCCAGTCGTACGAGGCCGGACAGCCGCACATCACCGGCTGCGCGCCCGCACTCACCTCCCGCACCCAGGCGCTGAACTCGGCCAGCGCGACGGCCGGTTCGGCACCCTCTGCGGCCAGCCGGTCCCGGTCCAGGCCGCTGACCGCCAGCGCCTCCTGGACGAAGCCGCCGGAGACCGGCCGCAGTTCGCGGTAGAAGGTCTGCCGTTCCGGGTCCGCCGGGGTGAAGCCGCAGGCGTCCTGCGTGCCGGCCACGGCCGCGCCGATGCTCAGCATGGAGTACGGCCCCGGGATCGGCCCGTCGGCCTCGATGTCGACGGAGATGCAGCGGCTGGGCTTGATGCGTCGTGCGGGCATGGGTCCGCAGCATGGCAGCGACGCGCGGTGCCCCGCATCCGGATTCGGCTCAGGCGCGCGGGCCCGCCTGGCAGGTCGTGACCGCGGGCACGCCGTCCGGTGAAGTACGACCTGGACGACCGTACGGACGCGGTCGATACGGCCGTATCGCCTGGGGTACCCCGACGCCCTCGGCGAACAGGTTCCGCAACTGACGTTCGCTGACGACCAGTTCCGGGGCGACGTCCCGGACCTGCGCGGGCGCCCGGTCCAGCCGTACCGACAACGCCGCCACGCCGGCCCGCAGCAGCGCCGTCCGGGCCAGGTCCGCGGCGTCGGACAGCAGCCCGGGCTGCACCTCGGCGAGCCGTGGCAGCGCCTCCCGAGGCTCCCGCCGGCGCAACTCGCGCGCGAGTCGGCACGCCGCACCGCCCGGCAGCTCGTCCTGAGCGACACCCAGCAGCGGTTGACCGACCGGGCGGAACCGGACGTGCATCGCCGGGGTGCGGGCGGCCCACGACGCCGGGCACCGGCCCGGAGCTGCTCGGTGCGTAGGCCCGCGGGGTGCTACAGGCCGAACAGGGCGAGGTCCGTCGTCAGTTCCTTGAACACCTCCCGCGGGTCGGCGACCAGCTTGCGCTCCTTCAGGTCCAGCAGGCCGCCCACCCCGCTGACCTCGGCCGCCAGGGTGCCGTCGGTCTTGCGTATCTCCTGCACGATCCGGAAGGTCCTGCCGCCGCCCCACTCGAACTGACAGGTCACATCGACCTCGTCGCCGGCGAGCAGCTCGCGCAGGAAGCGGATCGTCGTCTCCAGCGCCACCGGGCCCACACCTTGGCCCACCAGCCGGGCCTGGCTGATGCCGGCCGCCTGGAGCAGCGACCAGCGGGCGTGTTCCGCGTAGTTGAGGTATACGGACTGGTTCAGGTGTCCCTGGGTGTCGGTCTCGTAGCCGCGGACGGTCACACGGACGGAAAACGGTTCGGCCACTGCTTGCCCTTCTCGCATTCGAATATCCGGTCGATCGATCTTGGCACGCCGCTCACACCCGGCGCGGCGAGGCCAACAGATAGCGCACCCTCGTGCGCGGCTCGGTGTACTCGCCGGCCTGCCAGCCCGCGCCCTCCAGCGTGGCCGCACAGGCCGTCAGGCTGTCCGTGTCCGCCGCGTACACGGCGACCGCCTCCGGCTGCGGGGTCGCCCGCACCCGGTAGCCGTCCGCGCCCCCGCTCGCCGGATGGTGCCCGGCCGCCTCCAGGGCCAGCGCCGCAGCCCGCACCAGATGCGCGCGCTCCCAGCCGCACGGCCGGTCCACCGCGCCGTCGGTGTTGGTCATCCGGCGCAACTCCAGCAGCCCCTGCCAGGCGCCGTGCACCTCACGCAGCCGCGCCGGACCGTCCGCCGGCGGCTCCTCCTCGCCGCCGACCCGCGCCGCGAACACCCCCGCGTCCGGGGCGGGCTTCTCCGACTCCTCCGTCGCCTCGGGCACCGCCTCGCGTATCCGATGTCCCGCCGGGGTGAGAAAGTGCTCGTGCGGCGGCCGCGGATGCCGGAAGGCCAGCCCCCGCTTCACCAGCGCCGCCAGCTGCGCCTCCGTACCGCGCAGCCGCCCGGTCACCGGGTCGGCGGCCTCGATCACCCGCCGCTGCGCGGCGGTCGGCGGTCGGCTCACAGCGCACTCCTTCCGGTCCCGTCCCCTGCCCGGGCCCGCCCGTCACACGGCCCGTTTCGCAGAGTACGACCCGGGACTGACAACGCGGCCGCCGCCCGCAGCGGGCCCCGTGTCCGGGGTCTTCGGGGCCTACTCCCGCGGCCGGATGTTCCACCCCGCCACCACCGGCCGCCCGTGTTCCGTGCCCAGCCGGCACAGCGTTCCCGTAGCCAGCTGGAACAGCGCGCCGTGCTGGGGCGGGAGGCCGAGGCGGCGGGCGGTGAGGACGCGCAGGAAATGGCCGTGGGCGATCAGGACGACGACGCCCTCGGTGTTGGCCAGGGCGGCGTCGACCTTGCCCAGCATCCGGTCGGCGCGCTCGCCGACCTGCTCCGGGCTCTCGCCCGGATGCTCCGGCGGCCCCGGCGCGACCCCGTCCGTGAACAGGAACCAGCCCGGCCGGCTCCGCTGGATCTCCACGGTGGTCACGCCCTCGTACCCGCCGTAGTCCCATTCGTGCAGGTCGGCGTCGACCCGGGCCTCCGGGACGCCGATCAGCTCGGCGGTCTCCCGGGCCCGCTGCAGGGGGCTGACGAACGCGGCCCCGATCCGGTGCGAGCGGATCAGCGGCAGCAGCCGGCGTGCCTCCTCCCGCCCGTGCTCGGTGAGGGGTACGTCGGTCCAGCCGGTGTGCCGTCCGGACCGCGACCACCCGGTCTCGCCGTGCCGGACGAGAAAGAGGTCACCCACGTCAGCGCCCTTCCCGCTCGTCTGTCAGCACGGTGTCACAGGGAGGCGGCCGCCCGCAGGACGGACTCGGCCAGACGGCCGTTCTCCGGGGACGCGCCCTTCCCGGAGGGGAAGGAGAACCGGCGCCGGGTGTAGGCGTACCCGATGCCGCTCGCCGGCTCGGCGAAGCCGAGCGAGCCGGTCGCGCCGGAGTGCCCGAAGGTGCCGGCGGGCAGGCACGGGAAGAGCGCGGGGAGGTACTCGAAGCCGCGCGCGAAATGGTCCTGCCCTTCGGTGACCAGGTCGGGGCCGCCCGGGGTGCGCAGCGCGGCGAACCCGGCCGCGGTCGCGGGCGAGAGCAGCGGCGGCCGGCCGTCCACCGTGCTGACGGCGGCCGCGTACATCCCGGCGACCCCGCGCGCGTTGCCCACCCCGCCCGAGGACGCCGGTCCGAGCGCCTTCACCCGGGGGTGATTGCCGAAGGCCACCAGGTCGATCGGTTCCGAGGCGTGTGCGTTGAAGGCGATGCCCCGGATGCTGTCCGCAGCCGCCGCCCGCTCCTTCAGCAGCGCCGCCTCCTCCGGTGTCGGCACCAGCGGCTGCACGTCCACCCAGCGCGGTTCGGCTTCCGCGGGCAGGCCCAGGTGGTAGTCGAGCCCGTACGGCGTCCGGATCCGCTCCTCGTACAGTTCCTGGATCGACCGGCCGGTCACCCGGCGCACCACCTCGCCGGTGAGGGCGCCGATGACGAAGGCGTGGTAGCCCCAGGCGGTACCGGGTGCCCACAGCGGCTCGCGTCCCGCCAGCCGGGCGGCGGTGATCCGGTCGTCGGCCAACTCCTCGACGGTGAAGGCCTGTTCGGCGTCGCCCACGAGCCCGGCCCGGTGCTCCAGCAGCTCGCCCAGCGTCAGCCGGTCCTTGCCGTGGGCGCCGAACTCCGGCCAGTGGGCGGCGACTTCACGGTCGAGGTCGAGCACCCCGTCCTGCACCAGGAGTGCGACGACGAGGTGTGCGGCTCCCTTGGCGATGGAGTACAGGGTGGTCAGCGAGTCCCCGTCGATGCCGTCGCCGCCCCACAGGTCCACCACGCGGCGACCTTGCCGGTACACCACGAGCTGGGCGCCCGGATCGTCCCGTTCCTCGGCGAGCACCGCCGCGAACTCCTCGCGTACGCCCTCGAAGCCCTCGGCCACCGAGCCGTGCACGTCGACCGTCATGCGGGCGTCCCCCTGTCAGGTGATCAGCGACGGGGATCGTCAACAGCCGGTGACCGCCGGGCATTCCCCGAAGGTCGCGCGGCCGGTCAGTCCCCCTGCCACGCGCACTCGGCGACGCCGCCGACACGGTCTCCCCGCAGGCGCCGATCGCGGTGGCCTTCCGGTGTGTGTCCGTGACCGGTACGACGGCGGCAGCGAAGGGCGGCCGTCGAACACACAGCCTCCCGGGCCCTTGCCGACGGCGGTCAGCCGGGCCTTCGGCGGTGGTGGTGGTCGGCGTGCCGCAGGCCGTCGGGGCAGGGCCGGCGATGACTACGGCGAGGCCGGTGGCCGGCCGGGTCGTCGCGCGCGCCGTTCCCGCTGAGGTGTCGTCGCGTCGGTCAGGTGCCCGGCCGGACCAGCGTGTTCTCGGCGCCGAGGGCCTTGGCGCCGGTTTCGGCGTACAGCGAGGTCTCGCCGTCGGACCAGCGCACGAGAAGGTCGTTGCCGGTGTGGTCGGAGGTGAGGTCGCCGGTGGTCATGACCTGGGCGTGCTGCCACGTGCCGTTCGGGCCGACCAGCCGGGACCGGGTGCCGAGCCCGGCGGCCGAGACGCCGGTGCAGCTGTCGAGCGAGCCGTCGGACCAGCGCACGAGCAGATCCGCGCCGGCCGTGCCCTCGAGGGCGCCGCCGGTCAGCAGCGCGGCCTTGGTCCAGGTGCCGTTCGCCCCGAGGAGCCGCTTGGGGGAGCCGAAGGAGCCGGAGCGGATGCCCGTGTACAGCAGCAGGCTGCCGTCGGACCGGCGCGCCAGCAGATCGGTCGCGCCCTTCGCCCCGTGGAACTGCCCGGCGGTGAGCTGTACGACGTTCTTCCAGTCGGAGTTGGGCTTCGCCATCTGGACCTCACGGCCCACCCCCGAGGTGCCGAGCGCCGGGTACAGGGTGACCTCGCCGTCGGACCAGCGCACCAGCAGGCCCGGCCGGGTGCCGCCGAACGTCCCGCCGGTGATGCTGCGGGCTTGCGTCCACGTGGAGTTGGCCTTCAGCAGCCGCTTCTCGGTCCCGAACGCGCCCTGGCCGTCACCGGGATACAGGGTGACCCCGCCGTCGGACCAGACGACGAGCAGATCGCCGAGGTGGTCGCCGGTGTAGTCGGCGGAGGCCATCAGCGTGGCCTTCTGCCAGCGGGCCGCGCCGCCGGGCAACTGCAGGCCCTGGTAGGGCGGCAGACCGGAGGGCGGGTCCTGGCCGGCCACCGCGTCCGCGAGGAGGTTCGCGGCGTCGGCGCCGAACGCCGGGGCGTAGCTGATGTAGTCGACGTTCGCGTCGTTGCCGCCGCCGTTGTAGCCGCCGAGGTTGCCGATGACGTGTCCGGTGCGGGCGCCGTCCTGGTAGTCGGTGATCCACGGGCTGCCGGACGTGCCGCCGTAGTAGCCGCCGCACGTCATGGCCATCTGCCGGTAGCCGGGGAGCTGTGTCGTCGGCACGGTGCACTTGACGGCCTGCCCCGTGCTGTTGTGCTGGTACGAGGGGTAGCCGACGACGGTCACGTTGTTGTGCGTGTAGCCGCTGGGCCGGGTGAAGGTCAGTCCGCCGCCCACCGCGTCCTCGAGGCTCTGGCCCTTCTGGTTGGCGGAGACCCGCGCGAACGCGGTGTCCAGGTCGGACGAGGGCCCCTTGGTGGTCGCCGAGCCCTTGTCGGGCGCGTACCGGGGGTCGGTGTAGACGTGCTGGATGTGGAAGATGCCGTACGGCTGCTGGTCGGGGCCGGCGCCCTGGGCGAACTGCGGGACGAAGATGTAGTCGCCCTTCATGTTCAGCGCGCAGTGGGCCGCGGTGAGGACGACGTTCCGTACGGAGGTGTCGATGACGCTGCCGGTGCAGTGCCAGGTGGTGCCGCCCGGCCCGTCGGACCCGAAGAAGGTGCCGACCAGCGGGGTCCCCTTGAACAGGGTGCCCTGCGGCCGTCCCGCTGCCGCGACCCCCGGCCCGGTCCCGCGCGGCGCCGCCCGGCCCCCGTCCAGCGGCCTGGCGTCCGCCATCCGCTGCGCGGTCCAGAACCGTGCGGCCTGCCGGGCCTCCTGCCCGCCGGTGGGCGCCGGCGATCCGGCCGTCCCGGCCTGCGCGGCCGGAACCCCACCGCCGAGGGCGGCGCCGCACACCACGGCGACGGTCACCCGGCGTATGCGTGACGAGGACGGTCTTCTGTACGAGAACAACGGCGCTCCCCCTGGTCTGCTGGAACCGATCAGGGGAGCGGCGGTGCGCAGGTCGAGCGCACCGGGAGAAACCACGCGATGAAGGCTCCCCTGGCCGGCCGCGCCGTCGGAGACGGCGGGACACGTGATCCTCGCACATCTTCGCGAAACCCGGACAGGCGGACCCCGCCGTCGACTTGCCCCGGACGCGCCGGCAGCCCTGCACGGTACGGCGCAGCTACTGCCGGTACCCGCCGAGGAACCGGCCGATACGGCCGATAGCCGCCTCCAGGTCCTCCGCGTGCGGCAGGGTGAGGATGCGGAAGTGGTCGGGGGAGGGCCAGTTGAAGCCGGTGCCCTGCACGACCTGGATCTTCTCGCGGAGGAGGAGGTCCAGCACGAACCTCTCGTCGTCGTGGATCTTGTGCACCTCGGGATCGATGCGCGGGAACGCGTACAGCGCACCCTTGGGCTTCACGCAGGACACCCCTGGGATCTCGTTCAGTCTCTCCCAGGCCACGTTGCGCTGTTCGTACAACCGGCCGCCGGGCAGCGTCAGTTCGCGGATGGACTGGCGGCCGCCGAGCGCGGCCTGGATGGCGTACTGGGCGGGCGCGTTGGCGCACAGGCGCATGGAGGCCAGCATGGTCAGGCCCTCCAGGTAGTCCTTCGCGTGCTGCTTGGGGCCCGTCACCACCAGCCAGCCGGAGCGGAAGCCCGCCACCCGGTAGGTCTTCGACAGTCCGCAGAAGGTGAGCACGACCAGGTCGGGGGCGAGGGCGGCGGCCGAGTGGTGGACGGCGTCGTCGTACAGGATCTGGTCGTAGATCTCGTCGGCGAACACCATCAGGCCGTGCCGGCGGGCCAGGTCCAGGATGCCCTCGACGACCTCCTTCGGATACACCGCGCCGGTGGGGTTGTTCGGGTTGATGATGACCACGGCCTTCGTGCGGTCCGTGATCTTCGATGCCATGTCGGCCAGGTCGGGGTTCCAGTCGGCCTGCTCGTCGCACAGGTAGTGGACCGCCTTGCCGCCGGCGAGGGTGGTCACGGCGGTCCAGAGCGGGAAGTCCGGCGCCGGGATGAGGATTTCGTCGCCGTCCTCGATCAGCGCCTGTACGGCCATGGAGACCAGCTCCGAGACGCCGTTGCCGAGGTAGACGTCGTCGACCCCGACCTCCAGCCCCAGGTTCTGGTAGCGCTGGGCGACCGCCCGGCGGGCGGAGAGGATGCCGCGGGAGTCGGTGTAGCCGTGCGCCCGCGGCAGCATCCGGATCATGTCCTGGAGGATCTCCTCCGGCGCCTCGAAGCCGAAGGCCGCGGGGTTGCCGGTGTTCAGGCGCAACACGCTGTGCCCCGCCTCCTCCAGCGCGTTGGCGTGCTCGATCACCGGGCCGCGGATCTCGTAACAGACCTCGCTGAGCTTGTTCGACTGCCGGAACTCCATGCGCCCCTCCGGAAACTGGTGTTACTTGGTTTTACCAAGTGGACGCTTGGAAAGTCCAACATCTTGTCTAGACTGCGGCGTATGCCACCTCGCCGAAGCTACGACCAGTACTGTTCCGCAGCCCGCGCCCTCGACCTCGTCGGCGACCGCTGGACCCTGCTGATCGTGCGGGAGCTGCTGGCCGGCCCCCGCCGCTACACGGACCTGCACGCGGACCTGCCCGGCGTGAGTACGGACGTACTCGCCTCCCGGCTGAAGGACATGGAGCGCGACGGCCTCACGACCCGCCGGAAGCTGCCGCCGCCGGGCGCGGCCTACGTGTACGAACTCACGGAGCGGGGGCGCGAGTTGCTGCCGGTGCTCCAGGCACTCGGGCGGTGGGGCGAGGCCGAGCTGGGAGAGCGGCGGCCGACCGACGCCGTCCGCGCCCACTGGTTCGCCCTGCCGCTGCTGCGGGGAACGGAAGGGGAGGGCCTGGTCGAAGTCCGGCTGGAGGAGGGGAACTTCCATCTGCGGGTCGGCGCGGAAGAGGGCACCGTGTACGGCGACGGGCCGGCACCGGGCGAGCCCGACGCCCGTCTCACCATGGACGCGGCGGCCTGCGAGGCGGTCGCCCGGGGTGAGCTGAGCCTGACCGACGCGGTCCGGGCGGGCCGGGTGACGGTGACGGGGGACGGCACACTGGCCAAGGCACTGCGCGAGACGCAGGGACGGAAATGAGGAAGGCCCGCCGGCAGGCGGGCCTTCGAGCACGTCGGGTCACACGTTCGGCGGCACCCGGGAGGGCCGGCCGGACCCCCGAGTCAGCGCATACCCCCCGACACCGGCGAGAGCCGCGAGCACACCCCCGATCGCGGTCCACACCCACCGGTCGGACCACCACCCGGAGGACCAGCCGTCGTCGGAGCCGAAGCTGGACAGCACCGCCCGCTTCGAACCGCCGCCGCCCTGCTCGGACTTGACGGCAATGCCGGGAACCAGCGGCTTGGCCAGCGAGCCGTCCACCGCCGCCGTGCCGCCGATGTCCTTGGAGTCGGCGTGGACCTCGACGCCGACCGGCTTGCCCAGGTCGGCGGAGCCGAGGTCCACGACCGTCAGCCGGATGTAGTACGTGCCCGGCAGCGGGTCGTTGCCCCAGGGCTCCGACCAGCCGCGCACGGTCCGCAGGACACAGGCCAGTTCGACGGAGGACGCCCCCTGCCCGGCCGTGCGGGTCGCCGCGCCGTACTGGCACGCCTGGCGGCGCCGCAGCCCGTCGTACACGTCGATCTGCCAGGTCTGCGCCCCGTGCGCGGCGGGCAGCTTCACCGTCGCCTTGACGGTGGGCCGCTGCCCGGTGTCCGCGGGGAACGACCAGTACAGGTAGTCACCGGTGGAGCCGGACGCGGTGGCCTGCTGCCCCTGCCGGATCTCCGTCGCCGTACGGAAGGAGGTGCCCGCCCGGGTGGGCGCCGCGCCGTCGGCGGAGGCGCTCGGAGAGGGGGAGGAGTCGGCCGCGGCCGGACCGGCCGCGATCCCGAGCGCCAGCAGTGCGGCGCCCAGCACACGTGTGATCCGCATCAGTTCGTCCTCCAGACCGCGACCCGCCAGCGCGACAGCCAGCCCCACAGCAGACCCGCCAGGAAGCCGGTCAGCACCAGCGCGCCCAGCAGCCACCAGCCACGGCCGAGGCCGAAGGAGGCCACGTCGTGGTGCCCGGACGGCCCGTCCACGACGTCCACGGTCAGCTCCAGCGGCAGACCCGGTGTGGTCTTGACGCCCGGCGCGGCCGAGAAGGAGTTGGTGACCTGCAGACACACCGTCTCCGCGGGTGCGTTGTCGTCGTCGCTCTCCGGCTTCGGGTAGCGAAGGCCCGTCGACATGACGTCCGTACGACCCGTGCCCGCGGCCTCGCCGCGCACGATCTCCCGTCCGTGCAGGGTCACCGCCCGCAGCAGCACCCCGTAGTCCGGGTTCACGGCGCGGTCGTCGGCCACGCTCACCGAGGCGCGCAGCTCCTTGCCCGGGGCGACGTCGACCTTGTACCAGCGCTGCTGCCCGAACTCCTCACGGTCCGTGAACAGCCCGGACTTCAGGGTCGGCGCCGCCTCGCACCGCGCGGCACCCTCGGTGGCCACCGGCGTCACGACCGGATCGGCCGCCCGGTCCACCAACTGTCCGACGCGGCTGGACAGTTCCTGCTTGTGCCGTACGTCGGTGTAGGTGCCGCCGGTCGCGTCCGCGATGCAGCTGAGCTGGTCGCGGGTCTTGGCGTCCGGCACCAGGCCGAGCGTGTCGATGGTCAGGCCGATGCCCTTGGCCGCTATCTCGCGGGCCACCTCGCACGGGTCGAGCGGCTGGCAGGTGTCCTCGCCGTCGCTGATCAGGACGATACGGCGGGTGCCGGTACCGCCGTTCAGGTCGTCCGCCGCCTTCAGCAGCGCGGGCCCGATCGGCGTCCAGCCGGTGGGCTGCAGCGTGGCCACCGCCGTCTTCGCGTCGGTCCGGTCCAGCGGGCCGACGGGGTAGAGCTGCGCGGTGTCCTTGCAGCCCTCCTTGCGGTCGTTGCCGCGGTAGTTGGCGCCCAGCGTGCGGATGCCGAGCCGGACCTCCTGCGGAGTCGCGTCCAGCACCTCGTTGAACGCCTGCTTCGCCGCGGCCATCCGCGAATCGCCGTCGATGTCCCGCGCCCGCATCGAACCGCTGACGTCCAGCACGAGTTCGACCTTGGGCGCGGCCTGTTCCGTCTCATCGGCGACGGCCCCGCCGGGGAACGCGATCCCGGCCGCCAGGGCGGCGAGCAGAGCACAGACGCCCGCCGCCAGCCGTTGTCTTGTGATCATCGCCGGATCCTATTGATCAGACGGGTCGTGCTCCAAAACGAGCGGGTTCGGCAGGGAGGTCCACTGGTCACCAGGGGTCTGCGGGGACAGCCGCATCAGGGTCAACGCCTTCGCCGGCAGGGGGCCTTCGCGCAGGGCCCGCAGGCCGGGAGTGTCCGGCAGGCCGGGGACGGCGGCCGACAGGGCCGCGCCCAGCGCCGGGCCCGAACCCGCCGTACCGGCCAGGGCGCCCGCCACCAGGGAGCCGAACAGTTTGCGGCGCAGGGCCGTTTCGTCGTCGGTGATCAGCCGGCCGGACAGCGGCGGCGGGGTGATGCCGTGCCGGGTCAGTCGGGCCGGGCTGATCCGGATGTCGGCCAGATCGCGGTAGACCAGCCGCAGCGGGGTGCCGTCGGCCGACAGGATCACCAGCAGGTTCTGGCCGTGCGCCTCCAGGGCCACGCCGAGCTCGAGGAGGCGCAGCCCCACGGTCAGCGCCAGCCGGGTGAACGCCGCCAGCCAGGCGGGGGAGCCGGGCAGGCCGGTCGTGGCGAGCGCGGCCACGGGGACGACCCGCTCGGCAGGACCGGCGTACACCTCGGGCGACTCCCGCAGCAGCGCGGCCAGGCCGGGGGAGTGGGCCGAGACCGCGCCCAGCGTTCGGGTGACGTGCAGCAGGCCCTCGGTGCGCGCCGCCAGTTCCTCGCCGAGGGCGGACAGGGGCGCGGCCGCCCGGACCGAGTACGGCGAGATGTCCCGCACCGACGACGTCAGCCGTGCGCTGAGCGCGGTCTTCACATGCGGGCCGTCCGGCAGCGCGAGGGTGCGCAGGGAGAGCAGCGGGCGGGCCGGGCGCCAGGGCGTGTACGGTCCCTTCAGGACGCGCTCCGCTTGCCACGGGTGCACCGGCAGCAGCAGCCGTTCGCCGTCCCGCAGCTCCTGCGGCCACTCGCCCGTCACCAGGCACCCGTCCGCCGGCACCGGTACCGTCCCCAGCTCCACCACCGGCCGGTGCTCCGGGCCGTACGCCAGCTGGTCCGCCACCGAGAAACCGGGCCGGGAACGGCAGCCCGGGTGGTACGGGTGCCCGTCCGTCACCCGCTGCTCCCACTCCCAGTCCCGGTCCGGCCACTCCTTCGGGTGATCCGCGTCGGCCCGCGACAGCGCCAACGACGCGACGCTGTGGGCCAGTTCGGCCGCGAACGCGGCGCCGTGGGGCACCCCGAGGGCGGTCATCAGCGCGGCCGGATCCACATGCCGCTCCCGGTCCAGGCGGACGCCGGTGACGTAGGCGCTCGTGGCGTACGGGTCCGCGTGCGGCCCGTGCAGCGTGCGGCCGTCGGCGATCCGCAGCGCCAGGCTGTGCGCGCCGCGCACCCGGCCCGCGACCCACGGCAGCGGCTCATGGGCCAGCGCCCGCCACAGACGGGTCAGCACCGCGGCGCGGGCTCCCGGCAGCTCCGCCGAGTACCGGGGCAGCAGCCCGGGCCGGACGGCGGCCAGCTCCTCGGCGACCTGGGCCTCGGCGACGGGGGGACGGTGCACGGTCGGCTCCTCGGGTACACGGCGCACGGAGGACGATTGTCGGCGACGACAGACATACTGATCGCGACCACCCCGGACGAAACGAATGGATCGCGTGGACTCCTCACCCTCCTCCGGAGCACCCTCCACCGGAGCCGTCGGCGGCCGTGCCGACGCCTACGCGGCCGCGCCCCTGCTGAACTGCCTGCTGCGCGAGGTGGCCGAGCCGCTGGCGAGCCCGGGTGACCTGCGGGTCCACCGGGTGCCGAGCGGGCGGCTGCTGCGCGTGCGGGCCGGCCGGCGCCCCGCCGATCCCGAGGTGTGCGCGGCCGGGACCTGGCACCGCGTCGGCCACTCCGAGCTGGTCAAACTGGTCGCCGAGGAGCTGCGCCGGCACACCGGGCTGCCCGGCGGCGACCTGCCCGCCGAGATGGTCGACAGCAGGGACGCGGTCGCGGCCCTGCTCACCGCCCGCGCCGGGGCGACGGCGCCCGCCGACCCGTATCTGCGGTCCGAGCAGTCCCTGATCGGCGGCCACCCGTACCACCCGGCGCCCAAGGCGCGCGGCGGCGGCCCGGTCGCCTCCTGGCTGCCGTACGCCCCCGAGGCGCATGCCCGCTTCCCGCTGGTGCTGCTCGGCGTCCGCGAGGACCAGGTGGCCGAGGAGGGCGACACCCGCGCCCTGGACGCGCTCGGCTCGGCGCCGCCCGGCTACCGGCTGCTGCCGGCCCACCCCTGGCAGCTGGACCTGGTGGGCCGCGAGCTGGCGGAGGCCTTCGCCGACGGCCGTCTGCTGCGCCTCGGCACGACCGCCTTCGACACCTGGCCGACGGCGGCGATCCGCACGGTGTACGAGCCCCGGCGCGACCTGTTCCTGAAGTTCAGCCTGGACGTCCGCATCACGAACGACATCCGCCGCCTGTGGCGACACGACCTGCGCAGACTGCGCCGTACCGACACGGCCGCCCGGCACGCCCTCGCGGCGATGGGTCCGACCGCGGCCTGGCTGAGCGACCGCGGCTACCGCACGGCCGCCTTCGCCTTCGAGGAGCTCGCCGTCCTCGTCCGCGACGGACTGCGCGGCCACCTGCTGCCGGGCGCCACCCCGCTGCTCGCCGCCGGCCTCGCCGAGGGCTTCGACGGCAGTCCGCTGACCTCTGCACCAGACCCGGCGGCCTGGTGGGAGGCCTATCTGCGCCAGGTCGTACCGCCCGCCCTCACGGCGTTCGACGACCACGGGGTCGTCCTGGAGGCCCACCTGCAGAACACCCTCGTCGCCGTGGACACGGCCGGCACGCCCGTCCAGGTGCTGTACCGGGACGCCGAGGGGGCCAAGCTGCTGCCGGACGTGACCCGGGCGGCGGGCTGGGAGCGGCTGGTGTACTGCCTGGTCGTCAACCACCTCACCGAGATCGCCGCCGCCCTCGCCGAACACCATCCCGGACTCGACCCCTGGCCCGCCGTCCGCCGCGAACTCGCCCGGCACGACCTGCCAGAGGTCCCCGCCCTGCTCACCTCGCCCACGCTGCCCGGCAAGACCAACCTGCTGCTGCGCTGGACCGGCGCGGACGGCGCGGACGCCCGCTACCTGCCCCTGCCGAACCCCCTGGCGGGCGGCTGAGCCGTGCTCACCGGGCGCTGCCGAAGTCCTGGGTCCAGTAGCTGCCGGGCTGGGCGAGACCGACGCCGATCTCCGTGAAGGAGCAGTCGAGGATGTTGGCCCGGTGTCCGGGGCTGTTCATCCAGCCCGTCATGACCTGGTCCGGGGTGGCGTACCCGTAGGCGACGTTCTCGCCGTACGAGCTCCAGCTGTAGCCGGCCCGCGTGATGCGGTCACCGGGCGACGACCCGTCGGACCCGGTGTGCGACATGTTCTGGTGGGCCGCCATGTCCGCGCTGTGGGCCTGCGCCGCCTTCGCCAGCTTCGCGTTCACGGTCAGGGGGCGGCAACCCACCTTGGCGCGCTCGGCGTTCACGAGCTGTACGACGCGCGCGGTGACGCTCGACGCGGTGGCCGTGGGCGTGGGCGCCGGCTTGCTGGTGCTGGGAGCAGCCGTCGTCCGGGGCGTGGGGGCCGTGGTCTTCGTGCTGGTGCTCGGGTGCGCGGTGGGCCGGTGCGTGGGCGACGCGGTGGCCTGCGGCGTGCCGACGTGGTGATGGTCGTTGCGGTGGTGATGGTGATGGTGCCGGTGACCGTGGTGCTGCGGCTGCCGGGGCGTGCTCGTCGCGGCGACGTCCGCCCGGTCCTTGCCGCCGTACGGCCAGTCGGAACAGGCCAGCGCGACGGACGGCACGCCCACGGTTCCGATGGCGACGGCGGCGACGACTATGCGCCGGTACTGCTGCGACTTGCGGTGCTTGGCCATTCGTCAACCTCGTTCGGTGATCGCCGGGCGCTCATTTTCGGAAGGGCTTCACAAGGAGCGCAAAGGGCGACTTCCACTACCGCGCCTAGTAGAGCCGGAGGGCTCTTGTCAGCCGAGCGAAGAGATGTCGGGTTCGCTTCCGCGACGTTTGCTGATGCCTGGCGCCCCGTCAGGAAAGAGACATGTCCGGCGGATACGGGAAGGTGCCGAGCGGGCGTCGCGCCGTGGGCCGATGAACCGTTCGCGCCGGTGGCAAGCCGGACAAATCCCTTATGTCATCGGAGCTGTGTCTACTATGCAGGACGCCTAGTTGCCGAGTTCGCTGTGATGGATATCACTTTGCCTGCCTGCTCCGGCGGGCACTGGTGGCCCGCCGGAGGTGCGGTGGTCAGCAGTCGGGGATGACGGTGCCGTTGTTGTCCTTGGCCTCGTCGTTGCCCCAGCGGGTGAGGTAGTAGGCGGAGACGTACTGGCCCGCCGGTCCGGTGTCGGGGTCGGTCTTGAGCCACCAGTGGTTGTAGGTCGTGGCGTCACCGACCTGGCGGCCCCATGCCTTGCAGTAGACGTAGTTGGTGCCCGCGTTCAGGGTGCCGGTCTGGGTGGTGCTGGCCGGCGAGGCGTACACCGGCGCGGTGGGAGAGGTGTCGACGTAGTACTTGACGGGCGCCCCCGATGTGCCTCCGCTGTAGTACGCCTCCAGTTCGCCGATGGACGTGAAGGTCTTCGTGCCGCCGGGCAAGCCGATGATCCGCACACCGTCGCCGGAGGTCGGCGTGAAGTCGAACTGGTAGGAGTGGTTCGGGCCGGCGGAGGAGTCGTACGGGTAGGACGGCGACGTACGGAGTCCGGCGACGTCCGTCCAGGTGCCGTTGGTGCGGACCTGGACCCGGAGACCCTGCGCGAACCAGCCGCCGTCGGAGAACATGTCGCCGGTGGTGTAGACGACCCGGTCCAGCGTGTAGCTGCGCGGCCAGGTGTAGCCCCACCAGCTCGCCGTCTTGTTCTCGTCGTTCCAGTCGTCGTCGGACTGGTTACGGTTGCCGTCGTTGTAGAACTGGACGTTGCCGTAGTGCGTGGCGCGCTCGATGCCCACCGTGCCGGGCTCACGGGCGAGGTTGCGGGCCGGGTCCGCGGCGTTGGACGGGGTGGACGGCACCTGTGGTTCGAGATGCATCCGGCGCAGCGAGAAGGTGTAGGCCCAGTTGTCGTTCGCCGGGTAGCCGCCGCCGCAGGGGCAGACGTTGGACTGCAGCCACACCGACTTGCCGTCGGCGCTGATGTACTTCGAGGGGATGGTGGTGGCGTAGCCGCCGTGCTTGGTGTGGGTCCAGGGGTAGCCGCCGAAGTCCTTGGTCTCGAAGTGCTTCCACGGACCCCACGGGGTGGGTGACTCGTAGAACTCGAAGGTGTACTCGGTCCACGAGGTGTAGAGGTAGCGGTTCAGCGGCTTGTCGTAGACGATGCCGCCCTGGCTGATGGTGGTCAGGTCGTGTGCCCGACCGGCGGTGTAGACGTTCTGGTAGATGTGGCGGTCGTCGTGCAGGACCGCGGTGCGCTGGTTGATGTCGGACGACCAGGTCGGGTTGCCGGCGGAGTCGAAGCCGTTGACGAACTGCCAGGCGGAGCGGTCCAGTACCGACGCCCGGGGCACCCGGGCGAGGTAGACGTCCTCCGGGTCGGGCACCCGGTCGTTGAACGAGTCCCGCCAGTTGTGGTCCAGGCCGTAGGCGTAGACATAGCCGTCGGGCGCGTTGGCGTAGGCCTTGCCGTAGTCGAGGAACATGACCGTGGTGAAGACGCCGCCCGGGAACATCGGAGCCGTCCGGTCCCAGGTCCAGGTGCGGCCGTGGTCGGTCGACTTGGCGATGGTGGCGGCGGGGGCGTCGTTGAAGTCGGTGGCCAGGTCCTGCACGGCGAGGTAGAGGTCGCCGTCCACACAGGCCATTCCGGTGGGCTTGCGGGTGTGGCCGGCCGTCCACACCTGGCCGACGGCGTCACCCTGGGCCAGGCTGGTGCCCTGGAGGCTTCCGGGGGTGCCCGAGATGCGGGCGACCCCTATGTCGCTGAAGGGGGCGTTGAACCCGACGCCGTCACCGTAGGCGCCGTAGACGTTGTCGTCGTCCGACCAGCAGTTGGGCCACAGGTCGCCGTGGTTGGCGTTGTCCCCGACGGCCGGTGCGCCGACGGTGGCTCCCGAGTCGATCTGCACGGTGGAGAAGAAGTCGCTCTCCGGGGCTGAGGAGAGGGCGGTGGCGGCGGGCGCCGCGCTCGCCGTTCCCGGGGCGAGGATCAGCAGCAGGGCGGTGGCTATGCCGGCGGCAGTGCGCCAGGGTCTGGCGGCTGTGCGCATGGGGCGGCTCCAGAGAAGAGTGAGTGGTGAAATCGATTTCCAACAGGGTCGAAAGCGTGCCTGCGGCGGGGGCGGCCCGCCGGAGGCACGGTGGTCAGCAGTCCGGTATGACGGTGCCGTTGTTGTCCTTGGCCTCGTCGTTGCCCCAGCGGGAGAGGTAGTAGGCGGAGACGTACTGATCGGCGGGTCCGGTGTCGGGGTCGGTCTTCAGCCACCAGTGGTTGTAGCTCGTGGCGTCACCGGTCTGACGGCCCCACACCTTGCAGTAGACGTAGTTGGTGCCCGCGTTCAGGGTGCCGGTCTGGGTGGTGCCGGTCGGTGAGGCGTACACCGGCGCGTCGGCGAAGGTGTCCACCCAGTACTTGGCCGACGGCGGGGGAACGCTGCCTCCGCCGTCGACATCGAGGTAGTCGCCGTCGATGTTGACGGTGACGCCGCCCCAGGTCTCGTCGGTCCCGCCGAAGTACTGGTGGATGCGCTGGTGGTCGGCCCAGTCGGCGGCGGGCACGTAGGTGCCGGCGTCGGTGTCGGCGGCGCCGTTCCACCAGGCGAACCAGATGTGGTCCGGCAGGGTGTAGGCGCCGGTGGTGTACTGGGCGGCCAGGTCACGCATGCCGGAGCCGGCGCTGGAGTAGACACCGGAACGGTAGCCGCGCGCGTGCAGTTCGCCGGTCCAGGCGGAGAGGTAGTTCAGGACGCCGGTGCTGCAGGAGGAGTTGGTGTTGTCGTAGCCCTCCATGTCGTTGTAGAGGACGCTGTCGGCCGGGAGCCCGAGCGCCTGTGCCTGGGCGACGGCGTCGTCGGCCTCCGCGGTGCCCTGGCTGCGGGCCGTGGCCGGATCGGTGGAGACCGTGTGGCCGAAGGAGGTGCAGGGCGCCTGCGAGCCGACGTACGTCGGGATCAGGTGCCAGCCGTTGCCGGTCACGGTGCTCACCCAGGACGAGGTGAGAGCGGGCTGGGCACAGGCGCGGCTGTTGCCGCCGATGTACACGCTCACGGCCCGGTAGGGGGAGGCTCCCCAGGCGTTCATCGTGGAGGTGCTCGGGGCAGCGCATGTGTCGAAGCCCTTGCCGGTGTAGGCGCCGGGCTGTGCGGTGATGGCCAGGGCGGAGGCGGTCGCTTTCGGGGCACGGTCGGCGCCGGGCCGCGTGCCGCTCGCGCTGGGCCGGGCCCGGCCGTCGAGCCGGCCGGTGCGCAGGATCCGCTCGGCCGACGCCTTGCCGGTGCCGTACGCGGCGGTGGCGATGACCCCGGCGGAGGGCACGGCCAGCCGGATCTCGCCGGGCTCGGCCGCGGTGGTGTGCCCGGGGGCGTAGGTCGCGGTTCCCTTCGGCGCGACAAGCGTGTCGCGGTCGACGGCCGCGGTGCCGGTGCCGTCCAGGGGCTCGATGAGCAGGGCCTCGGTGTGTCCCACGAGGTGGGTGGGGCAGTGCTCCTGGCCCGCGGGGTGGCCGAGGTAGACGGCGTGTACGTCGAAGCGCACGCAGGTGTCCGGCGCGGTGGCCAGATCGATGACCGGCCAGTCGGCCGGGACACGGAGGTGGTAGCCGCGGTAGGCGACCTCCTGGGTGGTGGCGGTCGCGGCCTGCGCGCCCTGCGCGGTCAGTGCCGCGGATGCCGCGGTGAGCAGCAGGGCCAGGGCAGTCCGGACCGCGCGTCCGGCGCGGGCAGGTCTGGTCATGTACATGGCCTCTCTTTGTTTACATGATCATGACAAGGACGCCAAAGGTCGGCGAGGTGCTGTGTCGGTGTCAGATACCTGGCTCAAAACCCGTGTTCGCGGTATCGGCCCACACCCTAGCGTCTGTGATATCGATTTCAAGGACTTGGGGCGGGAACACGCGAGATTTGGCAAGGGCCGGCGGGGGCGCGCTCAGAAGGTGTCGTCCACCGTGACGTTGCGGTAGTCGGCAGCGGTGTCCTCGGTGACCGGACCGGGCTGCCCGTTGAGCAGTACCGGGAAGGACGCGCCGTTGAAGGTGCGCTGCTGGGCCTGGGCACCGTCGAGGAGGAACGTGTAGCCGGCGCCCGCCTTCACCACCTTGAGCGTGTGGTACCGGGCCGGATCGAACCCGGCCCGGCCGGCAGGGCGGAGTTCTGCCAGGGCCGCTCGACGCCCTGCACCACGGCGTGGGTGGCGAGCACCCCGTACTTGCGGTCGATGAAGACCTCGACGTGGTTGTCCTTGTCGGCGTACGAGGCGTAGATGCCGTACTTGGGGTACGACGAGGTGGTGCCGGTGGCGCTCCAGCGCACGTCGGCCGAGACGGTGTACGAGGGTGGCCGGCGCCGCGAGGGTGCGCATGAGCGGTCTCCGCCGCTGGCCGAGCAGGTCCACCATGGTGGGCTCCGTACGGGGGGGAATCAAGCCGTCCATCGGCGGCACTGAAATCGATTTCCGCAGTGCAGGAACGGAGTGTAGGAACGGGGTGAGTGGCCGTCAATGGGCCGGAGCCGCCCCGGGAACTGCGACCTCGTCCACAGGGCCGTATGCAGGGTGCGTCCGGGCGCGAGGCGCCTCCACAGGGGAATAACAGGGGTGGCGGGTGCGGGAAACGGCGGGCGCTAGGGGCTGTTGTGGGTGCGGTGATGGCCTAGACGTGGATGTATGGAGAACACCTCGCGTCTGCCTTGGCCGGGCGGGGCGCCTTCGCCGTGCGCATCCGGCGCCGCCGAATGGGGGAGAAGTGACTGAGTTGGCAACTTTCGTGAGGAAAGTGGCCCCGCTGGAATGGGCTTTTCTCGGTATCGAGCCCGAGCTGAGGGTGATGCATCACCTCGTCGAGGGCGACGGGACGATCTCACCGGGGCGGCTGACGGCGGCGGTCGCCGCAGCGGCCCGCGTGCATCGCGGGGTCCGGCTGGTCCGGCACGAAGATCGCTGGGTGGACAGCGGCGTGGCCCCCGCCGTACGCGTGCTGGAGGCCGGCTCCCTCGACCCGGCACGGCTCGACGCTCCGGCGCTGCGCGTGCCCTTCGACGAGCTGACCGCAACCGGCGAGGTGCTGCTGGTGCCCGGCGGCCGGGCCACCGTGGTGTTCCGTGCCGACCACGCCGTGATGGACGGCCGCGGCCTGCTGATGTGGGCGCGCGACGTCTTCCGTGCGCTGCGCGGCGAGGACCCGGTGGGCGCGGCCGACGACGGCATCGAGCAGTTGCTGCGGCGGTTGCACCCGGACGGCGAACCGCCCCGCGCCACCGACCGCGCACTGTCGTTCCGGTCGCCGCTCGGTCCCCGACCACGGGAACACGGGGGTCTGTTGTGGCGCCGCCGCACCGTTGACGGCACCCATCCCGCGGCCACTTCCAAGGTGGCGGCGGCCGTCGCGGCCGCCCATGGCCCGGGCCGGTTCCACATCCCGGTGGATCTGCGCCGTCACGTGCCGGACCTGCGGTCCACCGCCGCCCTCTCGCACGCCGTCGACCTGGAGGTGGGTGCGGGTGACGGCTGGGAGCAGGTGCAGAGCCGACTGCTGGCCGCCCTGGCGGACCACCGGGACCTGGCGGGCGGAACCGATCCGGCGATCATGGAGCTGCCGCTGCCGATGCTGCGCGAGGGCATCGCCCACCTCGACCGCGCCGCCGCCGACGCGGACCGGTACAGCGGACGGGCCTGCGTCTCGCACCTTGGCGCCGTAGACCCCGACGACTTCAGCGCCGACGGATTCCGGGCCACCGCGGTCTACGCGCTGGGCGGCATGACTCCCGGCGGCCCGCCCGAGATCGGCCTCGTGGAACTTCCCGGACGCACGGAGATCACCGTGAGCTGGTACGACGGCCCGGACGTCGCGGCCCGGGCCGACGCGCTGCTGGACACCGTCGAGGAGGCGCTCTCGCCCCGGGCGAACCGCCATTGGGCCGGCAACCGCCCGCAACAGCCGCTGCCCGGCGAGGAGTCGGTGGTACGGCTCTTCCGCGAGCAGGTCGAGCGCACACCGTACCGCACCGCACTGAGCGGCCCGGAGGGCGAGGTGAGTTACCTGGAACTCAGCCGTCGCGCCGACGCGGTCGCGGCCGAGCTGCGCCGCCTGGGCGCGGGGCCCGGCACGGTGGTCGGACTGCTCGCCGGCCGCACGGTGGCGTCGATCGCGGGCCTGTGGGGCGTCCTGAGGGCGGGCGCCTGCTATCTCCCGCTGGACGTACGCCACCCGGACAGGCGCCTGTCCGAGCTGCTGACGGACGCGGGCAGCAGCCTGTGTCTGGTCGAGGTCCCCTACCAGGAGCGCAACTGCTTCCCGGTCGGCTGCCGCACGTTGCCGCTGGACGCCGTCGCCGCAGGCGGTGCCCCGGCGGACGACCCGCGGCCGGATGACGCGGAGACCCACCCCAGCGACCTTGCCTACGTCATCTACACCTCCGGATCGACCGGCCGGCCCAAGGGGGTGCAGATCGAGCACCGCAATCTGCTCAACTACGTGCACTGGGCCACCCGCGAGTTCGGCGTCGACGCCGACACCTGCCTGCCGCTGCTCACCTCCCCCTCCTTCGACGTCTCCGGCACCTCCGTCTTCCTGCCGCTGCTGACGGGCGGCGAGGTGGTGCTGATGCGGGACGACCCCCATCACCTGTCGCTGCGCCGCCTGTTGACCGGGACGCGGGCCAACATGCTGAACCTGACCCCCTCCCACCTCGACCTGATCGGCGGGCTGGACATCGCGCCGGACGGTTACCGCAGCGTGGTCGTGGTGGGTGAGCAGCTGCGCGTGGAGGTCGCCGCCCGGGCCCAGGAGATGTTCGGGCCGAAGTGCCGGATCATCAACCTGTACGGGCCGACCGAGGCCACCATCGGTTGCACCGCGCACACCTACGACGAGGAGACCGACATCGAGGGGACGGTCGTCCCCATCGGCCTGCCCGCGGACAACACCACCGTGTTCCTGCTCGACGCCGAGCGGCGGTTCGTCGCCCCCGGCGAGGTGGGCGAGATGTATCTCGGCGGTGCCCAGCTGGCCCGCGGTTACCTCGGCCGGCCCGACCTCGACCGGGAACGCTTCCCCAGCCTGGCCGACGGCACCCGCGTCTACCGCACCGGCGATCTGGCCCGCGTCCTGCCGTCAGGAGAGCTGCAGTTCGTCGGGCGCATCGACGACCAGGTCAAGATACGTGGTCATCGGGTGGAGCCGGCCGAGGTGGCGCGGGCGCTGGAGGAGCACCCGGCGGTGGACCGGGCCGTGGTGGTTGCGCGGGCGACGGCGGGCCACACGAGCAAGGCACTGTACGGCTACCTGCTGGCGAACAAAGCGGTCGGTGCGGGGGAGCTGACGGCGTACCTGGCCGAGCGGCTGCCGGCCCACATGATTCCCGCCGCCCTGGTCGTGGTGCCCGAACTGCCGTACACGGTCAGCGGCAAGGTGGACGTACGGGCCCTGCCGGACCCGCTCGGCAGCGTGCACGGCGCCCCGCACGCGGCCTTCCCCGCCGACCCGGTCGCGGAGGCGGTGGCCGGGACATGGGCGCGCACGCTCAAGATCGAGCGGTCCCGGCTGGACGGGCAGTCCGACTTCCACCGACTGGGCGGTGACTCGTTGTCGCTCCTGGCGATGCTCGCCGGCGTTGGCCGCGAACTGCTCGACACCGCCGCCGAGGAGGCCTTCATGGCCCGGCTGTCCGAAATTCTCCGGGAACCGACGCTGGAACGCGTCACCGCGCTCGTCCGGCAGGCGTGCATCGAGGCGACAGGGGTGTGAGTAACGCTACATCGAACACGGGTCGTTAAATGGAACCACCAGTAGCCCCAGTGCCCCGTTCGGTTCCCGCGGAGCGCGGCTCCAAACCTAGGGGTACCCCCTAGATCAAGCCCTCTGCTAGACATGGATTGGTCGAGGCGACGGCAGGAAGTGCCGGAAAGGATTCGGCAGCGATGACCGTGTTCGAGACGGACACGGGAGGGTCGCGCTTGTCGCTGACAGACAATCTCAGGAAAGAGTTTTGGTGCAGTGGGTGAATTCCAGGACCCCAGCCGATGGATACGCCGTTTCCACCCCGCTGCGGAGAGCGGAGTGCGTCTCGTATGCCTTCCGCACGCCGGCGGGTCGGCACCCTTCTACTTCCCGATGTCACGCGCGCTGTCTCCCGAGGTGGATGTCGTCTCGGTGCAGTACCCGGGACGACAGGATCGCCGCATGGATCCGGCTGTCGAGGACATCGGTGAATACGCGGACGCGATCACGGCCGAGCTCGAGCCGTGGCTGGACCGCCCGGTGGCGCTGTTCGGGCACAGCATGGGAGCCGTGCTTGCTTTCGAGGTGACCAGGCGTCTGGAGCGGGACCTCGGCCTCGTGCCCCTCGCCGTGTTCGCCTCGGGCCGCCGGGCCCCTTCGCGGTACCGTGACGAAAACGTCCACCGGCGTGACGACGACGGAATCGTCGAGGAGATGCGGCTGCTGAGCGGAACGGACGCCCAGATCCTCGGCGACGAGGAGATCCTGCGGATGGTGCTGCCCGCGATCCGCAGCGACTACACCGCGATCGAGAACTACCGTGCCGCTCCCGGGCTCACGGTGAGCGCCCCGATCACCGTGCTGACCGGCGACAACGACCCCAGGACCAGCCTGGAGGAAGCCGAGGCGTGGCGCGGTCACACCACCGGGGCGTTCGACCTGCGTGTGTTCTCGGGCGGTCACTTCTTCCTGGCGAACCACCAGGAAGAGATCCTGAAGATCGTCTCGGAAACGCTCAGCACCTCCCTTCCCAGCGGGAGCGCTTCCCTTACCTGACCCCCCGGGGACCGCGCTGACCAGCGGTCCCCGGCTGCGATCAGGCCCGCGATGCCCGATTCCAATGCATTCCGCCGCCCCAGACGTCACCGCTCTTCAGCACACCACCGCCGCGTCCTGCCCCACTCAGCGATTCGGGCGGACAGCGGTTTTCGGGGGATAAAAAATGACCTTGTCATCGAAGTTGGTCGAACGAGAGAGCCACCTGAGCGCACTGAATGAGCAGTTGCTCAGCGCCGGCACCGGACGGGGCCGCGTCGCCCTGCTCAGCGGCCCGGTCGCCAGTGGCAAGACCGAACTACTGCAAGCCTTTACCGAGCAGGCGATCGACGAGGGCGCGATACTGCTCGACGCCACTGCTTCCCGCGCCGAAAGCGCTTTGCCCTTCGGCATCCTGAGAAAGATTTTTGATCACACCTCGATGGCCCCCGAAGTCCGCGCCGAGGCGCTGCGACTGATGGACGCGGCCGCGCACGAGACGAGCCAGCGAGACCGAATGCGGCCCATGCCCTACGCCGCCTGGGCTCTTCTCCAACTCGCCCATGAACATCCGATCGTCATCGCGATCGACGATGTGCACTGCACCGACGAAGAATCTTTGCAATTTCTCCTCTATCTGGCCCGGCGAATACGGCAGGCGCACATCCTGATCGTGCTCACCGAGGCCACCCGGCTGCGCCAGGAACAACTCGTGTTCCACGCCGAACTACTGCGCCAGCCGCACTGCAGCCGCATCCACGTCGGCATGCTGTCCCCGCAGGGCACCGCGGGCGTCATCGCCGGCCACTTCGTTCCCGCGCTGGCCGCCCGGCTGGCCCCGGAGTTCCACGCCATGACCGGCGGCAACCCGCTGCTGCTGCGCGCGCTGCTCGAGGACTGCCAGGGCATCGCCGATCGCAACGAGCCCTTCCAGCGCGTCGTACCGGCCGACAAGTACGCCCAGGCCGTGCGGGACTGCCTGCACCGCGGCGAGCCGGACATGCTGACCGTCGCCCGGGGCGTAGCCGTGCTCGGCGACGCCGGCTCGCCCACCCTGCTCGGCCAGGTCCTGGGCATCCAGGCCCAGCAGGCGGAACAGGGCGTGCAGGACCTCGTCCGGTGCGCGGTGCTCTACGGCGGAGCCTTCCGCCATCCGTCGGCCCGCGCCGCCGTTCTGGAGGTCACGCCGCCCCAGACCCTCGCGTCGCTGCACCAGCGGGCCGCGGCCCTCCTGCACCGCGACGGCGCCTCGGCCCTGGAGGTGGCCCAGCACCTGCTGTGCGGTCGGCAGGACGTCGACCCCGGCATGATCCCCGTCCTGCAGGAGGCGGCCGAGTACGCGCTGATCGACGACGACATCGAGGTGGCGCTGCGCTGTCTGGAACTGGCCCACCAGGCCTGCCGGGACCGCGTGACGCGGACGGCGATCAAGGCCCGGCTCGTCAGCCTGGTGTGGCGGCTCAACCCCGCAGCCGCCGAGGCCCATCTGCCGCAGCTGACGGCCGAACTCGTCCCGGAGCGGCTGCCCGGAGGCGACCTCGCCACGTCGGTGTCCTACCTCGGATGGTCCGGACGGCTCGGCCAGGCGAGTGACGTGGTGCACGCCCTGTCCCGGGGCCCGGAGCAGCCGCCCGCGCACCAGGCGGCCGCCCTGGAGTCCGCGCGCCGCTGGCTGACGATGATCAGCCCCTCGCTGGAACCGGTTCTCCCGGAAGCCGAACCGCGCCGGGACCCGGCCCCCGGCGGCCGCGGTGCGGTCGATGACGCACACGCTCTGGCCGCCTCGGCCATCTCCGCCGCACTGACCGGCACCCTCGGCGACAACGCTGTCGCCGAGGCCCAGCGCCTGCTGCAGCGGCACCGCATCAGCGACAACTCCCTGCAGCCGCTGGTCTTCTCGCTCCTGGCGCTCATCTACGCCGACCGGGCCGACCTGGCGCTGGCCTGGTGCGAGCGGCTGCTCGGCGAGTGCTCCACGCGGCGCGCGCCCGGCTGGCAGGCGCTGCTGTCCGCGGTACGGGGCGACATCGCGCTGCGCCAGGGCGACCTCCCCGGCGCCGCGCACCACGCCCGCGCCGCCCTGTCGCTGATCTCGCTGCAGAGCTGGGGCATCGGCATCGCGCTCCCGCTCAGCACGCTGATCCAGGCGGAAGTCGGCATGGGCCGGTACGACGAGGCCGTGGTCCTGCTGGAGCAGCCCGTCCCCGAGGCGCTGTTCGACACCCTGCTGGGCCTGCAGTACATCCGCGCCAGGGGCCGCTGCCATCTGGCCACCGGCCGCTACCACGCCGCCGTGGAGAACTTCCTGACCTGCGGCAGGCTGATGGAGAAGTGGGGACTCGACGCCCCGGAACTGGTGCCCTGGCGCGTCGACGCCGCCGAGGCGTGGCTGGCTCTCGGCGAGCCGGAGCGAGCCCGAGCCCTGGCCGAGCGGCAGCCGCGCCGCGGCGGTGCCGCCCCCAGCCGTACCCGAGGCTCCCAGCTCCTCGTCCTGGCCCGCACCGTGGAGGTCAAGCGCCGGCTGCAGCTGCTCAACGAGTCCGTGGAGATCCTGGAGAACAGCGACGACCGGCTGCACCTGGCCGCCGCCCTGGGCGAACTGGGCAACAGCTACCGGTCGCTCGGCGACTTCAACCGGGCCCGGCTGCTGGTCCGCAAGGCGTGGCACGTGGCCAAGGCCTGCGGTGCGGAACCGCTGTGCCAGGAGCTGATGCCGGGCGACGCCGACGCCGATCCGGCCGGCGGCCGCGACGGTGACGTCTCGCGCGAGGCCGAGGCCCTCACCGAGGCCGAGTCGCGCGTCGCCGTCCTCGCCGCACACGGGCACACCAACCGGGAGATCGCCACCAAGCTCTACGTCACGGTGAGCACCGTGGAGCAGCATCTGACCCGCATCTACCGCAAGTTGAACGTAAAACGACGCCGTGACCTGCCGTCCAAGCTCTCCGACAGCAGTCTCGCCGGTATCGCCTGACCCCGCCCGGGCCACGCGGCCCACCGCCGGGGCCGGCCGTTCCGGGACCTCGCCGCCGTCACAGCAGCCCGCGCTCGAACGCGGTGACGGCGGCGGCGGTCCGGTCGGTCACGTCCAGCTTCCGGTAGGCCCGCAGCAGGTGGGTCTTCACGGTCGCCTCGCCGATGAACAGCTTCCGCCCGATCTCCGCGTTCGTCAGTCCCTGGCTGACCAGGCGCAGCACCTCGCACTCGCGCTCCGACAGCTGTGGGACGTCCACCGTCCGAGCCCGGACCAGCTTGCCCGCCAGCGACGGCGTCAGCACGGTCTCACCCCGGGCGGCGGCCAGCACCGCGTTGATCAGCTCCGCCCGGCTGCTGCCCTTGAGCAGATACCCGGCGGCACCCGCCTCCACCGCGCGCAGGATGTCCGCGTCACTCTCGTACGTGGTGACGATGACGACCTTGGTGCGCGGGCATTGGCGCAGGATGTGCCCGGTGGCGGCCACCCCGTCCATGCCGCCCATCCGCAGGTCCAGCAGCACGATGTCGGGTTCCAGCCGGGCCGTGAGCGCAACCGCCTCCTCCCCGGAGCCGGCCTGACCGACGACGCTGATGCCGTCCGCGGATTCCAGGATGGCGCACAGCCCCTCCCGTACCACCGGATGATCGTCCGCGAGCAGGACCCGCAGGCCGTCCCCGGCCGCCGGCTCGGTGTGCTTCGTCATCTTCTTGCCGTCCGCCTTCTCATCGCTCATCGGCGAGCTCCCCGGCAGCCGTCAACGGGACCGTCACCTCGATGGCCGTGCCCCGGCCGGGCCGGCTCCTGACGGTGGCCTCCCCGTTGATCTCCTGCACCCGTGCCCGCATGCCGCTCAGCCCGAAACCCTTGTCGTCCAGGCGCACTTCGAAACCCTCACCGTCGTCACGGACCAGCAGTCCCACCCTGTCCGGCGCATAGCTGAGCACCACGTCCACGCACCGGGCCCGCGAGGCGTGCTTGCGCACATTCGCGAAGGCCTCCTGCACCGTGCGCAGCAGGACCACGCCGACCGCCATCGGCAGAGGCACCTCCGGACCCTCCACACGGCACCGCACCGTCAGCCCGGTCTGCGCCACCAGGTTGTCCGCCTGCCGCTGGACCGCCTGCGCCAGCGAACTCTCGCGCAGCGAGGGAGGCGTCAGCGCGGCGACGAACTCCCTCGCCTCCACCAGACTGTCCTTCGCCACCCGCCCGGCCAGCTCCAGATGCCTGCAGGCCAGCTCCGGCAACTCGGCCACCTCCGACTCCGCGGCCTGCACCAGACTGATGATGCTGGTCAGCCCCTGAGCCAGCGTGTCGTGGATCTCCCGGGCCAGCCGCTCGCGCTCCGCGGCGATCCCCGCCTCGCGGGACAGCTGAGCCAACTGCTCACGGCTTTGCCGCAACTCCTCGATCAGCTCCGCGCGTTCCCTGCTCTGCCGCACCACCCGGGTGATCCACAGCCCCTGCAACACCGACAGTGCGATGCCCAGCAGCGAGATGGGCAGCACCGCGCCGATCTGCCCGCCGGTCAGCCACACCACCGTCACCGGCACCAGGTTGGCCAGCAGCACCACAGCGATCGCCCGCGTGGTGGACAGCGCCATCATCAGCATGGGTACCACGGCGAACAACGCGAAGGACGCGGAGATGTCACACGCGGTGGCGATCGTGAACAGCAGGAACAGCCCGACCCCGAAGACCACGTTGCGCGGGCCGAAGCTCCGGTGGCCCGTGTTGTGCACCATCAGGCCACGGCCGAGCGCCGCGTACCACGGCACGCCCAGCGTCAGGGCGCCGATCGCCACGGCCCGGTAGGTCTGGTCACCGCTGGTGGTGAACAGCAGCACGGTGGTCACGGCGTAGCTGATGGCGAAGTAGCCGTCCCACAGGGCGAACCACCGGTTGCCCGCCTCGGGCGGCGGGCCGCCGCGTCGCTCCGCCACGTTCACCTGGGTGTGAGTGCGCACAGCACAAGTCGTACCACCTGCGGCCCCCCGCCGTGTCCACCGGTCGGCGGACAGCCGGTTCAACCGGTCGGTCGTCCCGGCGACGCACCACCCCAGCCTACGTTGGATGCAACGGCGCAGGCAGACGAGCGCCACCACGAAAGGCCACACCTCACATGAGCCCGTTCCTCACTGCGCTCATCGCCAGCGCGACGATCCTCACCATCATTCTCGCCACCGACCTGGGGCGCAGGAAAGTCACCAACATGCGCATGCTGCGCTCGCTCCTCGCGGTCGCCATCGTCATCGCGCTGTTCGTGCACTCGCTGCCGACGGCCGGGAACGACGTGTCGCTGCAGCTCGCCGGTATCGGAGTCGGCGCCATCTGCGGCCTGATCGCCGGAGCACTCCTCCCCGCTCACCGTGAGGCCTCGGGCGAGATCTACACCCGCGGAGGCATCGGATACGCTTTGCTCTGGATCGTCTTGTCCAGCAGCCGCGTGCTGTTCGCCTACGGCACGGAACACTGGTTCCCCCAGGGCATCATCAAGTTCAGCATCGACTACAAGCTCAGCGGGCAGGACGTCTACGCCAACGCCTTCGTGTTCATGTCGCTCGCCATGGTGCTGGCCCGCACCGGAGTCCTGCTGGCCCGTCGCCGCCGGCTGAACGCAGAGGGCGCCGAAACCACTGTCCCCAGCCGGCCCGAGCAGCGCGCCGACACCGCCACGCGGTGACCGCCGCGTAACGACCGGCAGCCCCTCCCGGACTGGAAGCAGAAAGACATGGATGACGTGAGGCTCCGGCCGCCGCGCAATCGCGTCGAGCGCCGAGCCATCGCCTGGTGGACCACGCAGTCGTCGATCTTCGCACTGCCCCTGCCGATCGTGTTCGCGGTGCTCTACCTCTTCATCCCGCCGGCCCGCACCTGGTTCGGCTGGTGCCTGGCGGCGACGCTGGTCCCCGGCCTGGCCTACATGGCGATCATGCCGGCCTGGCGCTACCGGGTGCACCGCTGGGAGACCACCGACGAAGCCGTCTACGCGGCCTCGGGCTGGCTGTGGCAGCGCTGGCGCGTGGTCCCGCTCGCCCGGGTCCAGACCGTCGACATCCTGCGCGGACCGATCCAGCAGATGTTCGGACTGTCCGGCGTGACGGTGACCACCGCCTCCAGCGCCGGAGCGGTGAAGATCAAGGGGCTCGACCAGCGGGTCGCCACCGACGTCGTCGAGCACCTCACCAAGTACGCGCAGGCCGCGCCCGGAGACGCCACATGACCCAGCAGACCGCGGTGGACCGCACGGTGGCCACGGAGCCGGCCGACTCCTGGCAGCGGCTCAACGCCCGCCTGATCCTGGTCCATCTGAGCGTCCTGGCCGCGCCGGTCGCGTCCTGCGCCGGCACCCTGCTGGTCTCCGGCGGGACCTTGAACCTGCAGGCACTGATCACTCTCGGCTCCCTGGCGATCACCGCCCTGGTGATCACCGGCATCGGTCTGATGCGGTTCCTGACGACCCGTTACCGCATCACCGGCGAGAAGATCGAACTGCGCTCGGGACTGCTCTTCCGCAGCCACCGCTCCGTCCGGCTCGACCGGATCCGCGGCGTCGACCTGACCGCCAACCCGGTCCACCGCCTGTTCGGACTCACCTCGGTCCGTATCGGCACCGGCGACCAGACCTCCGCCTCCAGCCGACGGCTCTCCCTCGACGGCGTCAGCCGGGCACAGGGCGCCGAACTGAGGCAACGGCTGCTCAGCCGCCGTGACACGGTGCGCGGGCACGCCGCCGACGAACACGACGCGACCATCGCCGACCTGGACTGGTCCTGGATCCGCTACGCGCCCCTGACCATCTGGGGCGTCGGCGGCGTCCTGCTCGGCGTCGGCACCGTCTACCGCACGCTGCACGAGATGCGCATCGACCCGCTCGAACTCGGCTTCGTCAAGGACATCGAGCACCGCTACGGGTCCGTCCCGCTGTGGTTCGGAATCCTGGTCACCGTGCTGATCCTCGTCGCCCTCGGCATGATCGGCTCCACCGCCACCTTCACCGAGGGCTGGTACGGATACCGCCTCGAGCGCGAGGACCCCGGCAACCTCCGGGTGCTGCGCGGACTGCTCGTCACCCGGTCCGTCACCATCGAGGAACGCCGGCTGCGCGGAGTGGAGCTCAGCGAGACCATGCTGCTGCGCTGGGCGGGCGGCGCCCGGCTCAACGCCGTCGCCAGCGGCCTGGGTGACCAGGACGAGAACCGCAAACGGCGGATGCTCACACCCCCGGCACCGCGCGCCGAGGCACTCCGGGTCGCCGCCGACGTACTCGGCGAGACCGAGTCGCCCACCACGGTCACCCGCCTCCGGCCGCATCCGCGCGTCGCCCTGCGCCGCCGCGTCAATCGCGGGCTGACCGTCACGGCGCTCATCACCGCCGTACCCGCCGTGCTCGGCGCGCTGCTGTGGACACCGCTGCTCTACGTGGCCGCCGCCTGCGCGGTACTGCTCCTCCCGGTCACCGTAACGCTCGCCCGCGACGCCTACCGAACCCTCGGCCACGGCCTGCACGGCCGCTACCTGGTGACCCGTTACGGCACCTTCTCGCGCCGCACCGTCGCTCTGCAGCGCGAGGCGATCATCGGCTGGAGCCTCTCGCGGTCCTTCTTCCAGCGGCGCGCCGGCCTGCTCACCCTGGGAGCCGCCACCGCGGCAGGCGACCACTGCTACAAGGTCCGCGACGTGGCCGTGCCGGAAGGGCTCACCCTGGCCGAAGAGGCCGTACCCGGACTGCTCGCGCCCTTCCTGGAGCGACAGCCCGCCCCCCGGCGCGGCCACCGGCGGCGCTGACCCCACAGACCATCTGTCCCTCCCCCGGGAACCGGAGGGGCGACTCCCCCGTCGCCCCTCCGCTTCCGGTGTCCGGGAGGGCTCGGCCGGTGGCCGGTTCTTCCTCGGGCTGTTCGGGTCCTTGCTGGAGGGGCCGTCCGCCCCCCGGCGCGGCCATCGGCGGCGCTGACCCCACAGACCATCTGTCCCTCCCCCGGGAACCGGAGGGGCGACTCCCCCGTCGCCCCTCCGGTTCCGGTGTCCGCAGGACTCAGCCGGCGGCCAGTTCCTCCAGCCGCGGCACCACGAGCGCGGGAGTGGGCATGCCCTCGATCTCCTCCCGCACCTCCGCCGCGACCGCACGCATCTTGTCGTCCGCCACCAGCTGCCGCAGCAACTGCGCGTCGATGTCCTCGGCCCGGGCGCTGATGCCCGCGCCGCGGTCGTGCACCGCGGCCGCGTTGACGAAACGGTCCGCGCCGTCCGGCAGGACGATCTGCGGCACACCGGCGTTCAGCGCCGCCAGCGTGGTCCCCGAACCGCCGTGGTGCACCGCGCCGACACAGGTGCGCAGCAGCATCGTCAGCGGCACCCAGCCCACCACCCGCACGTTCGCGGGCAGTTCACCGAGCGCAGTGGTGTCGACGTCACCGAGGGCCAGCACGAACTCCGCGTCCACCGACTCGGCCGCGGCCAGCAGCCGCTGGACCGGACCCAGCCCCGTGACATGGACCGACGCCGTGCCGAGGGTGACACCGATGCGCGGCCGCTCCGGCCGCCGCAGCACCCAGTCCGGCAGCACCGCACCGCTGTTGTACGGCACCGGCCGCATCGACCAGCCGTCCGGCTCGGGTTCCACCATGCTCGGCGGCGCGATGTCGAGGGTCGTGACCCGCTCGGGCACCCCCTCCACACCGTGCCGGCGCATGGTCTCGCCGAGCTGCGCGACGGTCATCGCACGGATGTCCGCCCCACGCGCGAAACCGAAGTTGTGCTGCACGGCGGGCACGCCCAGCTTGCGGGCGGCGATCAGCGCCGAGACGAAGATCTGCTCGTAGACCACCAGATCGGGGCGGAACGCCTCCGCGGTGCGTACGATCGCGTCGGTCAGATGGTCGTTGAGGTGGGCGAACAGCTGGATGCCGGCGATCGGATCCGGACCCTCCGGGTTCCGCACCCGCGTCAGCAGATCCGGAACGGTTTCCTGGAAGAAGCTCTCCATGTCCAGGCCCGGGGCGACATCCGCCACGTGCAGACCGGCGTTGGCCGCTTCCAGACCGGTGCACCCGGTCGCGACCAGCACCTCGTGACCGGCCGCACGCAGGGCCCAGGCAAGCGGAACCGTCGGGAAGACATGGCCGATGGCCGGATAGGCGACAAACAGGACGCGCATGAGCACGCGCTCCCTTCTGACTGGTGAATTGCAGTCGTATTCTTGACTTTTCGTCCTTGTCGAGCGCATTCTCGATGGGGTGCCGGGAAGCCGTCAAGGCAACGGAAATACCTCCGGAACGCCCCCACGGCGATCATCGCGAAACGCAGGGAACTCCCGTTGCGCACCGACGCAGAACCCTTGTCCGGCACCCGAAGATAGGGGTTCATAGGGGGTTTCGAGGGGTTTCTCGCGCACCCCACCCATGGCAGGCTGTGAAATGGTCGTTGGATTCTGTCTGTCAGGGTAATGGAGCGCGTTGATGAGTGGATCCGAGGATTTCACGCCCGAGCACAGCGACGTGAAGGACCTGGGTCCGAACGGCGCGCCGGACCGGACGACCGAGAACCGGCCGTCCTGGCGGGAGCGACTCACCGGCCTGTCCGAGGCCGAGCAGGAACAGCAGCTGACCGACTGGGTCGTCACCCTCGTGCGGGCCGCCCTGCGGGACAACGCCCCGCAGGCCCTCGACCCCCACCGCGCCTTCCTCGACCTCGGCTTCGACTCGCTCGCCGCCGTCGACCTGCACAGCAGGCTCACCGCGGCCACCGGCCTGAAGCTGCCGGTCACCCTCGCGTTCGACCACCCCACACCGGCCGCCCTGGCCCGCCTGCTGCGCACCGAGATCCTCGGCCTGACCTCGCAGCCCGCCGGCGCCGGCATCCACGCCGCCGGCGCCGCGGACGACGAGCCCGTCGCCATCGTGGGAATCGGCTGCCGCTACCCCGGAAACGTGCACTCGCCCGAGGACCTGTGGCGACTGGCACTCTCCGGCACCGACGCGATTTCCGAATTCCCCGCCGGACGCGGCTGGGATATTTCCGGCCTGTACGACCCCGACCCCGACAACCCCGGCACCAGCTATGCCCGCGAAGGCGGATTCCTGCACGACGCCGACCGGTTCGACCCCGGATTCTTCGGAATCTCCCCGCGCGAGGCACTCGCCATGGACCCCCAGCAGCGACTGCTACTGGAAACCTCCTGGGAGGCGTTCGAACGTGCCGGAATCGACCCCGGTGAATTCCGCGGCCAGCAGGCAGGTGTCTTCGTCGGCGCCGAGAACCAGGATTACGGCCCCCGCCTCCACGAGGCCGAAGAAGGCATCGAAGGCTATCTGGTCACCGGCAACGCGGCGAGCGTCGCCTCCGGCCGCATCGCCTACACCTTCGGTTTCGAGGGTCCCACCGTCACCGTCGACACCGCCTGCTCCTCCTCCCTGGCCGCCCTGCACCTCGCCGTCCAGGCACTGCGCAGCGGCGAATGCTCCGTCGCCCTCGCCGGCGGCGTGGCCGTCATGGCCAACCCCGGCTCCTTCATCGCCTTCAGCCGGCAGCGCGGCCTCGCCCCCGACGGCCGCTGCAAGCCCTTCGCCGCGGCCGCCGACGGCACCGCCTGGGGCGAAGGCGTGGGCATGCTCCTGGTCGAGCGGCTCTCCGATGCCCGCCGTAACGGCCACCCCGTGCTGGCGGTCGTCCGCGGATCGGCCATCAACCAGGACGGCGCCAGCAACGGCCTGACCGCCCCCAACGGTCCATCCCAGCAGCGCGTCATCCGCCAGGCCCTGGCCAACGCCAGGCTTTCCGCGGCGGACGTCGACGTGGTCGAGGCCCACGGAACGGGCACCAGGCTCGGCGACCCGATCGAGGCGCAGGCGCTGCTCGCCACCTACGGCCAGGAGCGCGCCGAGGACCGGCCGCTGCTGCTGGGCTCGATCAAGTCGAACATCGGTCATACGCAGGCGGCCGCCGGTGTGGCCGGTGTGATCAAGATGGTGATGGCGATGCGGCACGGCGTACTGCCGGGCACGCTGCACGTCGACGAGCCGACGCCGCATGTGGACTGGTCGGCGGGCGCGGTCGAGCTGCTGACCGAGGCCCAGGACTGGCCGGAGTCCGGCCGGCCGCGCCGGGCCGGCGTGTCCTCCTTCGGAATGAGCGGAACCAACGCCCACACCATCATCGAAGAGCCGCCGGCGATCGCCGAGGTGGAGCGGGACGAGACCCCGTCGGCCCGTGTCCCCTCGGTCGTGCCGTGGGCGCTGTCCGCCAAGGGAGCGGACGCGCTGCGGGACCAGGCTGCCCGTCTGCGCGCACAGCTGCTGGCCGACGAGGACGTGGACCTGGTCGACGTGGGTTACTCGCTCGCCACCGGTCGTGCCGCCTTCGACGAGCGGGCGGTGCTGGTCGCCGGTGACCGCGACGAGTTCCTGCGACAGCTGGGCGCCCTGGCGAGTGCCGACTCGTCCGCCGGCCCGATCAGGGGAACACGCGCCGGCGGCAAGCTGGCGTTCCTGTTCACCGGCCAGGGCAGCCAGCGGCTGGGGATGGGCCGGGAGCTGTACGAGGAGTACCCGGTCTTCGCCGAAGCGCTGGACGACGCGCTGTGGTACCTGGACGAGCAGCTCGAACGCCCCCTGGGCGACGTACTGTTCGCCGAACCGGGCTCGCCCGACGCCGAGCTGATCGACGACACCGCGTATACGCAGCCTGCGTTGTTCGCGGTGGAGGTGGCGCTGTTCCGGCTGCTGGAGTCGTGGGGTGTGCGCCCGGACTTCGTCTCCGGTCATTCGATCGGTGAGATCGCGGCCGCGCACTGTGCGGGTGTGCTGTCGCTGGAGGACGCCTGCACCCTGGTGGCGGCGCGGGGTCGGCTGATGCAGGAGCTGCCGTCCGGTGGTGCGATGGTGGCCGTCCAGGCGACCGAGGACGAGGTCACCCCGTACCTGACCGACCGGGTGAGCATCGCCGCTGTCAACGGCCCCACCTCCGTGGTGGTCGCCGGTGACGAGGACGCCGTACTGGAGATCGCCGCCGCCTTCGAGGAGCAGGGCCGCAAGACGAAGCGCCTGACGGTCAGCCACGCCTTCCACTCGCCGCACATGGACGACATGCTCGCGGAGTTCCGGCGCATCGCGCAGGTGCTTGAGTTCCAGGCTCCCCGTATTCCGCTCGTCTCGAACCTCACCGGTTCTGTCGTGGGCGCCGAGGAGATCCGTTCGCCGGAGTTCTGGGTGCGGCATGTGCGGGAGGCTGTGCGGTTCCTGGACGGTGTCCGGGTGCTGGAGGCCGAGGGCGTTACGGCGTTTGTCGAGCTGGGTCCGGACGGTGTGCTGTCGGCGATGGCTCAGGACTGTGTGAGTGGGGACGGGTATGTGTTCGTCCCTGTGCTGCGCAGGAGCCGTCCTGAGGTGGAAGCGGTTGTCTCGGCTGTTGCCCAGGTTCAGGTCAGGGGCTTTGGTGTCGACTGGGGGGCGTATTTCGCGGGGACGGATGCGCGGCGGGTGGAGTTGCCGACGTATGCGTTCCAGCGGGAGCGGTTCTGGCTTGAGGTTCCGGCTGTTCCTGCTGCCAACTCCGCAGTCGCGGCCGAAGCCGGTTCGGTGGACGCGCGTTTCTGGGAGGTGGTGGAGCAGGGGGATGTGCAGTCGCTGGCTTCCGAGTTGGAGGTTGGTGTCGAGCAGCCGTTGAGTGAGGTTGTGCCGGCGTTGTCGGCGTGGCGGCGGCAGGTGCGTGAGCGGTCGGTGGTGGACGGCTGGCGTTACCGGGTGGTGTGGAAGCCGGTGGCGGGGCGT